>JBDTBI010000083.1:0-8731 GCA_039924215.1 Acidobacteriaceae bacterium | reverse complement strand
AAATTGTCCGCGACCGTGATGTGGAACAGGTGCAGCGACAGCGCCTACTTATGCCGGTGCTGATCGATCTGAAACCCGACCAGATGCCGCTGTTTGCCACCATTGCCGCAGAGCTGGAGCGCAATGGCTTTGAGGCCGAGCCCTTTGGCCCGCGCACACTGGCCGTAAAAGCGACGCCCGTTGGGCTGACAGGCCGGGAGCTGGAACGCACCTTGATCGAAGTGCTGGAACAGACGGAGCGCGAACAGCAGGCGCAGAACCTTGACACCCTGCGGCTTCGGATTGCCGCGTCGATTGCCTGCCACGCGGCCATCAAAATCCATACCCCGCTCGAGATGGGGAAAATGGAGTGGCTACTTGAAGAATTGGCGAAAACGGAGCATCCCACCAGTTGTCCGCACGGGCGTCCCATCGTCCTACGGTATTCTTTAAAAGAGATTCAGCGGGCATTTCAGCGCATCTAGAGCATCTCGCAATTCGCGCAGGAATGACGAGCGTTCACACCCACCAGAAACATACGGAAGAAGGACATCCTTGAACGCGGAACAGCTCAAATCGGCACGACTGGCTCGTTGGAGCCAGAACGGCGAAGCACGACTCACAATGGAAGCGGCAGCGGAATGGCTGGCCGAAGTTGGCTTTTGCCCTTATCTCCCCGCTGGCCCTGCCGGTGGGCCGCCCGCACCCAGTTTTCTGGAGGCGGTGGTAGGCCGGCCGGCGCAGAGTCCCAGCGCCGGAGAGCGTGCCCGCGCGATGGAGTTGCTGGCACGGCTCATCGAAAATGCCTCGGCAATTCCCCTCAAATTCGGCTCCTCCCTGGGAGAACAACCGGACTTTGTCTCCAGCCCCGACGTGTTACGGTTCGTGTACGCGCTGCGCGGCGATCGCAACTTCAAGACTGGACCATTGACTGTTGGCAACGAGAAGGTGACGCAGCTATCGCAGCATTGTTGGCAGGCGATGGAACAGCAGGGCCCGATGGATGTCGCAGCGCTGCAACCGATTCTTGGCCGGGACATCACAGAAGCCGCCATCTCCCGCGCTTTGCACGAACTTTGGGGCGGCATGTACATTGTTCCGGTGCTCAGCGCCACCGGTCAGCCTGCGCAGTGGGACCTGCTTTTCCGCCGTTTCCCCAAGCAGGTGGCTGCAGGAGCCTGCACCGGCCATGCCGAAGCCCTGTCGGCAATGATCTCTCTCTATCTGCAGGCAACGGTGGCTGCACTCGACGAAGAAGTTCTTACATTTCTGTCGCCTCTGGCTCCGCAATCCAAATTGCGGGAGGTGATTCGGGGGCTCGGTTCGATGCGACAGCTCGACATCCTCGACATCGGCGGACGTTCCCACATGGCGCTGGAGGGAGGTCTACTGCCGGAGATGGTGGCGCAGCTTTCGGAGTCACTGCTGGCAGCCTCCGCAGCCGACTCCCCGATCGAGAGTGAAGGCGAGGCGGAGAATGGTGAAAGTATCGTGACTGAATCGGAAATCGAAATTGAAGCGGTGCCGCAATCGCCGGCGCGTCCACGGCAATCCCATCCGTTGGAGGATTCAGACAAACCCGCGCAATTCGCTGCCAAAAAATCCGCTGTCAGGAAATTTATCCCGAGGCACTCAGAATCAGCCAGACCTGCATCGGGCAAATTCGCGGCGCGCTCGTCGGGTGATCGTGGCGGTGCGCGCTCCTCGGACCGTGGAGCATCGCGTTCCGGCGCAGGAGGGTTCTCCCGCCCGGCTGGCTCCAAAGTGCGACGACCGAAAAGCTTCAGTGCGAGCGGGGAAGATCGCCCTCGTGGCGACCGTCCACGCCGTATGGGACCGGGATCATTTGGTGGTGATCGAGACGCGAGTACGTCGCGTGGTCCCTCTTCTCGTGGATCTTTCTCTCGTGGGCCCTCCTCTGGCGGATCGTCCTCTCGTGGACCGGGGGAGCGTGGGTCCAACGCGCCCGAACGAAAAGGCTATGCGGCAAAAGGACACGGCGCAGGCGAGCGGGCAAAACGCTGGCAGAAGTCGGGCGAGGTTCCGGAAGCGCCATCGTCCGGCGGGCGGCCGTTCGGTGCGAAGCCGTCCGGATTCAAATCGACCGGATTCAAGTCCCCGGGGTTCAAACGCAGTGCATCGAAATTCAGCGGTGCAAAACCCTGGCAATCGAAGTCGCGTCCATCGTCACGTCCATCGTCGCGTCCATCAGATGGCGGAGAATCCGAAGTGCGCCCGAAACCGTGGAAGAAATTTGACGCCGCAGGCGATGGCAAGCCAGGTTCCAGAACTGGGCCCACAAGGGCCGGAGCTGGCAGATCCTATGCGAGCAAGCCCTATGCAAAATCCCCCGGCTGGAAGGCCACTGGCTCCAAGCCACGTGCCGCCAGGCCATGGGCTGCAAAGTCTTCCAGTGATGCCGAATCGTCCACTCGGGGTCCCAGCGGAACTCGGGGTCCCAGCGGAACTCGGGGTTCCAAAGGAACAAGCCCACGCAGCACAGGAGAACGTCCGAAGCCGTGGCAGCGTTCCGGTTTGGATGCGGGCGATCGCCCCGCAGAACGGAAACCGTGGGCTTCAAAAGGTGCCGCGGCCCGCGTCGGCTCGGCGAAATCCTACGCTGACCGGTCCTCCGCAAAGCCCTATGCCAAAGCTGGAGGCACAAAACCCTGGGCCAAACGATCCACCGCAGCATCCGCAGGAGAAGGAGGCAGGCCGCCCAAGCGCCGATTCGAATCCTCGGAATCCTCCGGTGCTCCATCTGGGGAAAAAGCCGGTGCGAAACCGTTCTGGGCGAAAAATCCGCGTGGCGGCAAGGGTTCGGTGGCTGCTTCCCGCACGAACCGTCCGCGCGGCAGCAAGGCCGGTAAAAAGAGCGGCAAAAAGAAATGACTGCGTCCACCGGTCGCCGTCTCCATCCCGTAATTGCCATTGATGGACCGGCAGGAGCCGGCAAGAGTTCCCTTGCTGCGTATCTGGCGCGCCGCTTTGGATATCTCAACCTTGAAACCGGAGCCATGTACCGCGCCCTCGCGTTGAAAGCGCTGGAGACATCCACCTCGCTCGGCGATGAAGCCGCGTTGATGCAGCTTACCGCAAGCACACAGATCGTTCTGGAGTCGCGTCCGAATGAAAACAATCGCGTGTTGCTCGACGGCAACGATGTCACCGCGCGCGTTCGTGACAAAGATGTTTCCGAGGCGGCATCGCAGGTCAGCGTGCATCCCCGCGTGCGTGCCTGGATGGTAGAGCATCAGCGCGCTCTCGGCGCACAAGGTGGGATCGTTATGGAAGGTCGCGATATCGGCACCAAGGTGTTTCCCGATGCCGAGTTGAAAATTTTTCTCGACGCCCACGATGAGGTCCGTGGCCAGCGGCGTTATTTGCAAAATGCAGGATCGAAAGATGCGCCGACGCAGGAAACCGTGCTTGCAGCCGTGCGGGATCGCGACACCCGAGATCGAACCCGCGCTTCCTCTCCGCTTGAACCAGCTGCGGACGCGATTCATCTGGACACCACCCGCCTGACGCTGGAGCAGGTTTGCGCGGTTGCCGAAGGTCTAGCGAAGGCAAGAATACCTTCTTGAACCCAGCGATGGTTGGCTTGTATTTTTAGTATGCTACAAGAGAGTTTAACGTCTCCTTGAATCCTTCCCCAGAACGCCAAGGGGCAGGTGGGTTCCCACTCTGCCCCTGAATATTTCTTCCCTCCTGTCCCTTGTTCTGCGAAAATAGATCGTGCCCACCTCGTACGACCCATCGCCAAAATCACTTCAAGGAGCCGCCCCCATGCCAGCAAAATACATCTTCGTTACGGGTGGAGTTGTGTCCAGCCTTGGAAAAGGGCTGGCAGCGGCCTCGCTCGGATGTCTGCTGGAAAGCCGCGGGCTGCGCGTCAACCTGATGAAATTCGATCCGTATCTGAACGTCGATCCAGGCACCATGTCGCCGTTTCAGCATGGTGAGGTTTTTGTGACGGACGACGGCGCGGAAACCGATCTGGACCTGGGCCACTACGAGCGCTTCACAAATGCGCATCTTACCCGCGACAACAACCTGACCACCGGTCGCATCTACGAGCAGATCATCGCCAAGGAACGGCGCGGCGACTACCTGGGCAAGACCGTCCAGGTGATTCCCCACGTGACCAACGAAATCAAGAATGCCATGCGCAAGGTGGCCAACGACGTGGATGTTGCGCTGGTCGAAATTGGTGGGACAGTCGGCGACATTGAGTCCTTGCCGTTTCTGGAAGCGATCCGCCAGATGCGTCAAGAGCTGGGCCGCGAGAATACCTTGTTTGTGCACGTAACCCTGGTCCCGTGGATTGCCGCGGCGCAGGAATTGAAAACCAAGCCGACGCAGCATTCCGTCAAGGAATTGCTCTCGATCGGCATCCAGCCCGACATTCTTTTGTGCCGCACCGATCGTTTCCTTTCGCACGAGATGAAGTCGAAGATCGCGCTGTTCTGCAACGTGGAAGAGCAGGCCGTGGTCACGGCGAAGGACGTGGCTTCTATCTACGAAGTGCCGCTGGTGTTTGCCCAGGAAAAGGTGGACGTACTGGTGCTGAAATATCTGCACCTGCAGGCCGGCGAAGCCAATCTGGATCGCTGGCGAGACCTTGTCAAGCGCTGCTATAACCCGCAGGATGAAGTTTCCATCGGGATCGTCGGGAAATATGTCGAATATGAGGACAGCTATAAATCTCTGAAAGAGGCGCTGGTCCACGGTGCGCTGGCGCATAACCTGAAGCTGCAAGTGACCTGGGTGGAAGCCGAGGGCCTGGAAACGAAGGAACCATCCGATCGCAGCTATGAAAGCCAGCTCGCCGGGTTCGATGGCATTCTTGTTCCTGGCGGTTTCGGCAAGCGCGGGATTGAAGGCATGCTAAACGCCATCCGCTATGCCCGCGAAAAAGAAATTCCCTACTTTGGCATCTGCCTGGGCATGCAAACCGCCTGCATCGAATACGCGCGCAACGTGTGTGGGCTGGCCGGCGCAAATTCCAGCGAGTTCGATCCCGCTACGCCGCATCGCATCATCTACAAGCTGCGCGAGTTGACCGGCGTGGAAGAAATGGGCGGCACCATGCGGCTGGGTGCGTGGCCGTGCATGCTGCAGCCAGATTCTCTGGCGGCGCTGGCGTATGGGCAAACGGAAATCAGCGAGCGACATCGCCATCGCTACGAGTTCAACCGTGAATATGAGGCCATCCTGACGGGCGCCGGCCTGCGCATCTCGGGAACGACGCCCGATGCTACCTATGTCGAGATTGTCGAGATACCATCGCATCCATTTTTTCTCGGTTGCCAGTTCCACCCGGAGTTCAAATCGAAGCCACTGCAGCCGCATCCGTTATTTCGAGACTTTGTCGCGGCCAGTTATCGGAACCGGTTGGCCAGTCACCAGATTGCTGCGGAAGACGCCTCACCGGTGCCGCAGAAAGTTTCCAATTGAAGCGTGGACGCCACACACACAATGAAAAAGAATAGGTAGACATGCCCCTCCTGCACGTCATCATTCTGGCCATTATTCAAGGGTTGGCCGAGCTGTTGCCGGTTTCCAGTTCCGCGCACGTAGTGGTCGCGGAAAAGCTGATGGGAATGGACCCGACCGCTCCGGCGATGACGCTGCTGCTGGTCATGCTCCACACCGGCACGATGTTTGCCGTGATCGTGTACTTCTGGCGGCAATGGAGTCGCACGTATTTCCGCAGCATGGAGAACTTTAAGACCGTCATCGTGCAACTGATTGCGGCCAGCTTCGTGACCGCCGTAATCGGCTACGGCTTAATCAAAATTATTGAGAAATTTGTTCTCCATGGCCAGCACGCTCAGGTGGAGCAGTTGTTTGGCCGCCTCGATCTGATCGCGCCCGCGCTGGCGGCGGTCGGCATTCTGATCTTGATCGCGGGCCTGCGTCACAGCCGCAAGCAGGCGGCTGCTGCGACGGAACCGGCGGAGCATGCAAGCAGTTCCAGTGGGCTCGACATGCGGCAGGCCAGCTGGATCGGCGCCATTCAGGGGCTTTGCCTGCCCTTCCGCGGATTTTCCAGGTCGGGCGCGACGATTTCGACCGGCATGTTGCTGGGCGTGGCCAAATCCAGAGCCGAGGAATTCAGCTTTGCTCTGGCTGTGATTGTGACGCCTCCCGCCATCGCGCGGGAAGTGTGGCGGCTGGCGAAGGCACGCCACTTGGCCGGAGCAGCGCCCATCGCTTCCGCCATGATGCCAAGCCTGTTGGGGATGGTGTTCGCATTTCTGGCCGGGCTGGTCGCCTTAAAATGGCTCAGCGGGTGGCTGGAAAGCGGCCGCTGGTATTGGTTCGGCGTGTACTGCCTCTTTGCCGCCGTCGTGGTTGAGTACCTGCATCATGTCGGCTATTGAGAAAGAATACCGCTGACCTGTGACGGAAGCGGTGCTTCCAATTCCACAGCCCCATCCCAGCTATTCCCATCCTCCACAAGCGCCATCGTCTCCTTCGGAGGTAAAATTTAGCCTATGTCGAGCCCGCCTGTTCCCGCGACCGCCCCGCCTCTAAGGAAAACAGCGCTGAACCCAACCCATCGCCAGGCTGGCGCGAAGATGGTCGACTTTGGCGGCTGGGACATGCCGGTCGAATACGCCGGCCTGATCGCCGAGCATATGGCGGTGCGCACGCGCGTGGGCGTGTTTGACGTCAGCCACATGGGCGAGATTCAACTACGCGGACCGGAAGCGCTGGATGCGGTCCAGTTTGTGTCGATGAACGATGCATCCAGGCTGACCGAAGGACAGGCGCAGTATTCTGCGCTACTGACTCCGCAAGGCACGTTTGTCGATGACATTCTGGTCCATAAATTCAGCCCCAACGATTATCTGCTGGTGGTGAATGCGGGCACACGGCCCAAGGATTTTGCCTGGATCAAGCAGCACGCGCAGCGCTTCCACACCCACGTCAGCGACTACAGTGACCACTACTCGCAGTTGGCGATTCAGGGGCCGCGCGCCCTGGAAACATTGCAAAAGCTGACTCGCGTGGACCTGTCAGCGATCAAGAATTACTGGTTTGTCTGGGGGCAGGTCTGCGGTCTCCACAACGTGCTGATCTCTCGCACGGGCTACACCGGCGAAGACGGCTTTGAAATCTACATTCCCTCCGATGCGACGACCACGGCCCGCGTGTGGCAGGAGATCCTGGATGCGGGGCGCGAGTTCGACATTGTGCAGTGCGGTCTGGGCGCCAGAAACACGCTTCGGATGGAATCATCAATGCCGCTCTATGGCCATGAAATTACCGAAGAAACCAATGTTTTCGAGGCCGGCCTGGATCGCTTCTGCAAGCTGGACAAGCCGGAGTTCCTTGGGCAGGCGGCTCTTAAAAAGCTCCACGAGTCGGGGGGTCCACAGCGCAAACTTGTCGGCATGGAGATGATTGAGCGTGGGATTGGCCGCGACGGCTACCCGATCTGCACACCGACCGGCGACCAGATTGGCGCGATCACCAGCGGTTCCCCGGCACCGTACCTGAAAAAGAACATTGCACTGGGATATGTCCCGCTGCAGCACAGCGCACTCGACACGGAGCTGGCAGTCAAGATTCGCGGCCAGGACGTGCGGGCGCGCATTGTCGCGCAGCCGTTTTACCGCCGTCAGAAAAAGCACGCGTGAACCTGCATTCGGGCCGTCGGGCGCAAATGATTCCTGCTCGATTCGAAGTCAACGCATGTGGAAATCCCGGGCGCCAATGGGGACCGTACAATGGATTCCTGACACCACATACAATAGAAGGTGACGAACTTTATGGAGTACCCCAAGTCCTACCATTACACCCGCGAGCATGAATGGATTGAGATGGACGGCATTGCAGGCGCCGTTGGTATCACCGATTATGCGCAGAATTCGCTGGGCGACATTGTGTTCGTAGACGCCCCCAAGGTGGGAGACACGGTCGAAGCCGGAAAGATATTCGGCAGCGTGGAGTCGGTGAAGGCCGTCTCGGATCTGTATTCGCCGGTCAGTGGGACAGTAACGGCAGTAAATGCGGAGCTGGTTACGGCGCCCGAAAAGATCAACACAGAGCCGCATCAGGCCTGGATCATCAAAGTGCAACTGTCCAAGATCTCTGAGCTCGACTCGCTAATGAGCGCCGAAGACTACGAGAAATTTATTTCCGAAGAAACGAAACATTAGAGGTGAACTGCTAACCACACCATGCGCTACCTGCCAAAATCCCCAACCGACCGCGCCACCATGGTGCAAGAAATTGGCGTCGACTCCATCGACGATTTGTTTGCCGCCATCCCCGCCGAATATCGTCTGACCGGCGACCTGAACATTCCACCGCAGATGGGCGAGCAGGAAATTGTGAACCTGTTCCGCGCTGCAGCCGAACGCAATGCCAATGGGTACGCCAGTTTTCTTGGCGCCGGCGCGTATCGTCACTATCGCCCCGTGGTGATCGACGCATTGGTGCAGCGCGGCGAATTCCTCACCTCCTACACGCCGTATCAGGCGGAAATATCGCAGGGCACGCTGCAGGCGATCTTTGAATTCCAAACCATGATCTGCGAGCTGACCGGCATGGAAATTGCCAACGCCTCCATGTACGACGGTTCCACCGGCGCGGCAGAATCCGTGATGATGGCAGCACGCGTCACGCGGCGAAGCCATGTGGTTGTGACCAACACCGTGCATCCGGAATATCGTGAAGTGCTCGGAACCTACGCACAGCACCAGGGGCTGCAAAAGCAGCAGGTCGGCTACGGGCA
>JBDTBI010000082.1:0-9276 GCA_039924215.1 Acidobacteriaceae bacterium | reverse complement strand
GACCAGTTTGAAAACGATCCTGCGGGAGATCCTGGGGCTATTCATGGACGATGGAAGCTTTGCATTCTCCATCCTGGTATGGGTGAGTGTGGTGGTTTTCCTTCTGCCTCATTTCGGATTGGCGCTTCCATGGAGAGGCGTGATTCTGTTTGCCGGTCTCGCTATGATCTTGTTCTGGAGTGCAGTTCGCTTTTCCCGCCAACGCAGTAAGTAAGGGGCAAAGCACGGCAAGCCGATTCGTTTTCGTGTCATGATAGACGGAATGGCTCCAGGCGCGGATCACGGTATGGATACAGATGCGAACGGTTACGGCACAGTGACTGAAGATCGTCGCTATCAACTGATTCGCCAGCATAGCAGGATTCAGGACCGCACTTTTCAAATTGAGTTTCTCGTTTCTGGAGTGCATGCCTACGCGTTCACATTTGGGTAGAGTGTTACAGAATCAATCGAGGAATCGCCATGGAGAAGAATACGCAAGAGAAATCGGTGCCCAAAACGAGAAGCGACTCTACGCAACTCAGCCGCCGCACATTTTTTCTTACTGCAGCAGGTACCTGCGGAGCCATCGCGCTCTGGTCGTTGCACCATCCTTTGCTCACGCCTGTTGAAGCAAAGCGGAAACCTGCGGACGCTGGTCCCGTCACTGTCATCCAGTTTTCCTCCGATGGCAAGCGAGTTGGCGAAGTCACCATTCCGCGTGTGGTCAAATCGGACGCGGAGTGGAAACGACAGCTCTCCCCAATTTCGTTTGAGGTGGCGCGACGGGCCGGCACAGAGCGCGCCTATACAGGCAGTACCTGGAACCTGCATGAACGCGGCATCTTTCACTGCATCTGCTGTGATCTGGCTCTTTTCAGTTCAGAGACAAAATTCGAATCCGGCACCGGCTGGCCCAGTTTCTGGCAGCCCATCGCCAAGGAAAATATTGTCGAGGCAAACGATTTCTCCTTCGGAATGGTTCGTAAAGGAATTTCCTGTCGCGAATGCGGTGCGCACCTTGGCCACGTCTTCGACGATGGCCCTCCGCCAACCGGCCTGCGCTATTGTATGAACTCAGCAGCTATGCGCTTCGTACCACTGACATAGCTACACGCCGTGCTGAAACGCGTGCAGTACCGCGACTACCTATGCATTCTCCTCAAAGACAGCTGGGTCCGAGGTGCTTGGGCGTCCAACTTCTACGTGCCCGGCGAAGCGCCGCAGGAACGTCGGGTCTTCTGCCGTCGTAACAGAAAGATCGAACCAGCCGGAGCTGGATTGCAGCAGCCAACGATCTTCAACGCCCCCACTGGCAGCGATGGAATGGGTGTGCGGAGCTTCCTGGCCATATGCGTTTACCACTTTCATGCTGCACGGGGCAGACCCTGAATTACTCAGCGCCAGGGATATGTTCCTTCCCGCCACGTCGTAGACCACCCTCACTTCCGGATTTGGTTTTCCCTTGGAGGCCGCTCCTACCGTATTCCCCCGAAACTGGTACATGGACCCGTTGAGGCCATGTACGGTCAGGTCATACGCTCCCTGTGTATCGGAGGTGGGCCAAAAATCAGAAAAGGTATCGTCTGCCGCGATCGTATAGCGCCGTGGATTGTCGTCCGGCTTCTTCCCGTTGTAGACATAAAATGCCGCCCCGGATGCACCCGTGTTTGCAAAGTCGATCCAGACTTTCTCTGTAATCGCATTGGTGTCCTCATCTCTTAGTCGGGCGTGCACAAAGAATTCATAGGGTAGGGCGCGCGCTCTGCGAGTACCAGGTTCCTGTTTCGGCATCGAATGCTCCACTGTCACCTGATATGGCTGGTTCAGGGAATCGAGGAGTGCGGGCACTTTGAAGCGCCTGACATCGGAATCCGGTGCAGCGGAAAAATCAAAAGCCGCAGTCAAATCGCCACACAGGGATCGACGCCATGCGCTGATGTTCGGTGCGGGAACGTTGAAACGGGCTTCCAGGAATTGCAGCACAGAAGTGTGATCGAAGGTCTGCGAACAGACCCATCCGCCAGTCGACCATGGTGAGACGACAAGCATCGGCACGCGTGGTCCCAGGCCGATCGGCTGCAACCCTCCTGGGTCGGCGCCAGGAATCAGTGGGCCGTTTTCACGCGGGTATTGATTCAGGTCGAGAAACTCATCGCCGAGACTTTTCTCGAGGCTCTTCGACACCATGCCTTGCGCATTCATTTCACTTGTCAGAGGAGGCATGGGCGGCACAACGTGATCAAACTGGCCGTCATTCTCGTCGTAATCGATAAGCAGAACCGTTTTGCTCCAGACTTCCGGATTGGCGGTCAGCGCTTCCATAACCAGGTTGATGTAATAGGCTCCATCGGTGGGGCAGGCTTTCGGATGTTCACTATATTTTTCGGGTGCGACAATCCAGGTAACCTGGGCAAGGCGATTTTTGACAACATCGTCGCGGAACTCGACCAGCGTGTGGTTCGCCACGCCTTTTGTAACCAGCGGGCCTGTCGGCGACGCGCCTTCCTTCACCTGATATTTCGCGAAAAATTCCAAAGAATTGTCGGTAAAGTTGTCGGTCGGCTGCCCGGGTATGCCGGAACCACCCTGGTAGAGCTTCCAGCTAATGTCACGGGCTTCCAGCCGCTCCGGGTACGTCGTCCAGGTGTATCCGTTCACGTGATGGCGCTCTTCCAGTCCGGGACCGTTTGGCCTGGTGCCGTACGCATTTCGAGGGTCGACAGTGCCCGACCACAGATAAACTCGGTTGGGAGCCGTGTCCGCGAAGATGGAACAGTGGTAAGCGTCGCAAATGGTAAAGGCATCTGCCAGCGCATAATGGAAACTCACATCCGGGCGCTTCAGATATCCCATCGTGATGACATCCTGCTTCTGGTTCACCCATTGATCATTCTTACCGTGATTCCACGCCAGATGGCCGCTGCTCCAGCCGTGATCCGTGTCGGGAGAAAATTCGGTGGTTGCCTTCGGGTCCAGATAGAACGGCAACACATACGGCGCGTCGTCGCTTAAGCCTCGCGCATGATAACGGCTAGAGTGAACTGTAGCAGGCGGCTGATACCACACTGGCTTTCCGTTTGCCATCTTCAAGGGTCGTGGATCGTGGAAGCCGCGCACGCCTCGCAGAGTTCCAAAATAGTGATCGAACGAGCGGTTCTCCTGCATCAGGATCACGACATGCTCGACATCGCGAATCGTCCCGGTGGCGTGGTTGGCGGGAATGGCCAGCGCCTTGCGAATCACGGGCGGAAACATGGTCATTCCGGCTGCGGCTCCAGCCGATGTCGCGGCCATGCGTAAGAAATCGCGTCTGCTTTTCAATCGTTTCATGAGCGCCTCTGCTTGTTTGCAACCATTGTAAGGAAGACAACAAGGCTTCGTCGAGAAACCAGTGGCAGAGCCATGCGGTGCTGGGCCCCAGCACTGGTTTCCGGGTTCGTATTCGATATCGAGCGAATCGGCGAAGTCACCCACGCTACATCAGACAGCAGCACACGCCGCCTTAGCCCATATGCAATACAGCGGTTGTTATGCATTCTCCTCAAAGATGGCGGGGTCCGAGGTACTCGGGTGTCCGGACTCCACATGACCAGCAAAACGTCGCAGGAACTTAGGAGCTTCTGCTGTCGTAACAGAAATGTCGTACCAGCCAGAGCTGGATTGCAATGCCCAACGGTCTTCGGCGCTTCCACCAGCAGCGATGGAATGGGTGTGCGGAGCTTTCTGACCGTACGCATTGACCACTTTCAGGGTGCAAGGGGCGGAACCCGGATTACTCAGCGCCAGGGAGATGTTTCCTCCCGCCACATCGTAGGTAACCTTCGCTTCCGGGTTCGGTTTTCCATTGGACGCCGCTTCCACGGTATTGCCTCGAAACTGGTACATGGACCCGTTGGGGCCATGCACCGTCAGGTCGTACGCTCCCTGCGTGTCGGAGGTGGGCCAGAAATCGGAAAGCGCGTCGTTGGCCGCGATCGTATAGCGCCGCGGATTGTCGTCCGGTTTCTTCCCGTTGTAGACGTAAAACGCTGCGCCGGATGCGCCCGTATTTGCGAAGTCGATCCAGACTTTCTCCTGGATGGCATCGGTATCGCGGTCCCTATGGCGGGCGTGCACAAAGAATTCATACGGTATGGCACGCGCTCTGCGGGGCCCAGGTTCCTGCTTCGGCATCGACTGCTCCACGCCTACCCGGTAGGGCTGGTGCAGGGAAGTAATCAGCTTGGGCACCTTGAAGCTCTTGGTCTTGGGATCCGACTTGCCGGAAAAATCGAAGGCTGCGGTCAGGTCCCCGCAGAGAGAACGTCGCCATGCGCTGATGTACGGTGCGTGGACATTGAACCGAGCTTCCAGAAATTGCAGCACGGAGGTGTGATCGAAGACCTGCGAACAGACCCACCCCCCGGTCGACCATGGCGAGATGGCAAGCATGGTCACGCGAGGCCCCAGGCCAATCGGCTGGATTCCTCCGGGATCTGCATCGGGTATGATCGGGCGCATATTGTCCGGGTTTTTACTCTGATCGAGCAGCTCATCGCGGAGGCTTTCCGCCAGCTCCTTCGACACCATACCCTGCGCATTCATTTCATTTGTCAGGGGCGGCATCGGCGGTACGATGTGATCGAACTGACCGTCATTCTCGTCGTAATTCAGAAGCAGAACCGTTTTGCTCCAGACTTCTGGGTTGGCGGTAAGCGCTTCCATGACCAGATTGATGTAGTGTGCGCCGTCGGTTGGGCACGCTTCCGGATGTTCACTGTATTTATAAGGCGCTACGATCCAGGTAACCTGCGCCAGTCGATTCTTGACAACATCTTCGCGGAACTCAACCAGCGTATGGTTCGATACGCCTTTTGTGACCAGCGGGCCCGTGGGCGACGCGCCTTCCTGTACCTGATATTTCGCAAAGAATTCCAATGAATTGTCGGTGTAGTTATCGGTTGGAGTGCCGGGCTCTCCCGAACCACCCTGATAGAGCTTCCAGCTAATGTGATTCGCTTCCAGGAGCTCTGGATAGGTCGTCCACGTATATCCGTTGACGTGATGGCGCTCATCAAACCCAGGGCCGTTTGGCTTGGTGCCGTACGCATTTCTAGGGTCGCAAGTGCCCGACCACAAGTAGATTCGATTCACAGCCGTGTTTGAAAACACCGAACAGTGGTAGGCGTCGCAAATGGTAAAAGCATCCGCCAGTGCATAATGGAAACTCACGTCCGGGCGCTTCAAATACCCCATTGTGATTACGTCCTGCTTCTCGTTCACCCATTGGTTATGTTTGCCGTGATTCCACGCCAGATGACCGGTGCTCCAGCCATGATCAGTGCCGGGGGAAAATTCGGTGGTTGCCTTTGGATCCAAGTAGAACGGCAATACATACGGCGCGTCATCGCCTAATCCGCGCGAATGGTAGCGGTCGGTGTGAACGGTAGCGGGCGGTTGATACCACACCGGCTTTCCGTTCGGCAGCCTCGCTGGCCTTGGATCATTAAAGCCACGCACTCCCCGGATGCTGCCAAAATAGTGATCGAACGAGCGGTTCTCCTGCATCAGGATCACAACATGCTCAACATCCTGAATCGTGCCGGTAACCCGGTTGGCGGGGATGGCCAGCGCTTTGCGAATGACGGGTGGAAACATCGACATTCCAGCTGCGGTTCCCGCCGATGCGGCCGCCAATTGCAAAAATTCGCGTCTGCTTTTCAAGTGTTTCATTCGCACCCTCGTATTGTTGCAACCATTTTAAGGACGGCGACGCTGCTCCGTCGATAGCATGTCACCGAAACGGCCTCGCAGCATCGGCGCGATTCCGAAGCACAAGAAAGCAGGACTTGCTCGAAGGACCGCGTTGTTTTGTCCGGAACATCAACAGGCTTTAGTGCGTCAACCCCGTGGGCGCGCTCGCCGAAGCCGCCCAGGCAGGATTCGGCTGATTGGACATTTCAAAGACCAGTTTGCCTCCGCGGACGATTTCGGAATGCCGCAACCAGAAGCGGTTCAGCGGCACGCCATTCAGTGTTGCGGATCGAATGTAGAAATTCTGCGGAGAGAGATTGTGCGCGACAATTTCAAATTTCTTGCCATTGGGGAGCGAAATGGTGGCGTGGGCGAAGTGAGGCGTGCCAATCGCGTACGCCGGAATCCCCGGTGTGGCCGGATAAAAGCCCAGTGAGCTGAAAATGTACCATGTGGAAATCTGCCCGGCATCGTCATTGCCTGGAAGGCCACCGGGGCCGTCGGCATAGTTGGAGGTGAGAATGTCGTGGGTGTGCTCCTGCGTTTTCGGAGCCGCGCCGGCATAGTCATACAGATAGGCAATGTGATGGCTCGGCTCGTTCCCTTGATTGTAGAGATTACGGCGGAACAATTCATCCAGCCTGGCGACGAAGGCTGCCTTCCCATGTTCCAGCCGGATGAGCCCCGGAATATCCTGCAGCACATAAAACGTGAACTGAAAGGGCAGGCCTTCCGTAACGTAGCTTGCAGGCTTGGCTGGATCAAAGGGAGAGATCCAGGAGCCGTTCGCATAACGGCCGCGCGCGAAACCCGTCTCCGGATCGATCACATTGCGATAGTTCTGCGCGCGCTTCGCCAGAATGGCTGCGTCCTCACGCTTCCCCAGGGATAGAGCGACCTGGCTGAGAACAAAATCGTCATAGGCATAATCGAGCGTGCGCGCAACCTGTTCGTTTTTGTGGAATGCGTCGGGCACATGGTCTTCCAGTGGAATGTATCCGTACTTCAGATAGGACTTCAGCGCGCGGCGTCCTTTCCCGTCCGCGTAAGCCTCCGGCGTTGCAGGGGATTCAAATGCGTTCTTGCGCATCACCGCGTATGCCTTCTCAATGTCAAACCCGCGAATGCCTTTCAACCATGCATCTCCAATAATGGAAATGCAGTGGTCCCCATCCATTTCCGCGGTATAGCTGTTCCACGCAGGAAACATGGGAAGAAACCCGCCCTGCTCGCCTTTATCCACCAGCGACTGCACCATCTCGCTGTCTCGATGCGGGTCAAGAATTGTCAACAGGGGATGGACAGCGCGAAAGGTGTCCCAAACGGAATAGTCATCGTAATAGGTATAGCCGTGCGCCGTTTCAATTGTTCGTCCGCCGCCAAATTCCGGATAGGTGCCGCTGACATCGCTATAAATGCGGGGCAGCAGCATAGAGTGAAACAGCGCGGTATAGAAAATACGTTTGTCCGTAGGGGAGCCGGACACGCTGATTTTTCCAAGCCCCCGATTCCACTGTGCTGCTGCCTTCTTTTCAACAGCGTCAAATTTCCAGTCTGGAATTTCTGCTCGAAGGTTGTTTCTGGCTTCGTCAAAGCTGGTAAAAGACGTGCCAACGCGCACGCGGACAATTTCCCCAGGCTTGAGATTGAAGAAAACATACCCGCTGGGCCATCCATCAGCAGAATTCTGTACCGTGCTTCCGGGACGCTTGCTTTTTCCCGACCAGGTTCCCCCCACCGTAAAAGGATGATCGAACTGCACTACGGCATAACCGGAAAAGCCTGCCGGTTGACCGCTTTTGATATAGAAACGGCGGACACCGCTCCGGCTGCTAATCTCTTGCCGTTTCGGATCGATGGTGATGGCACCATCCCCGGGCAGGGCAAAATTCTCCACTAGGACCCAGGACTTGCCGCCGTGCTGGAACTGCAGACGCAGCATTCCGCAGCGTGCTGTTCCTGTGATGGAAGCTCGAATGCCGGAATCGGGAAGCTGGACGCTGTAGAGGTAAGGAGTCGCATGTTCCTTCGCGTGTGAAAAGCTTGCCGTTGGGAACCCACCGGAGAAATCGGGCTCCCCTCGGCCCATCATGATCTGGGCGCTTCCGTACTCTGGGGCGTCCGAGCCTGACAGATAATGCGAACCTCGAAACCCGTGGAAGCGTGTATCCGAGAAATAGTAGGGCACCACCGCTTTTTTCTGGCCGCCTCGCGTAGCCGGCGTCCACTGCGTCATTGCGAAGGGAACCCCGGCGGCGGGGAAAGTTTGTCCCTCGTTTGCCGTGCCGATCAGCGGATTCACCCAGTCCGCGGGTTGCTCCTGAGCTTGCGCCGCGGCCACAATACCAGCGGAGAGTAGAAGCAACAGAAATATGCCGAAAAAACGAACGTTGTGTATCAACGGGGCCTCAAATCTGGAAAGGATAGCGTACGGCGGCGAGCTTTACGCTATCAGCGCCAGCGTAACGTGCGCAAGTTCTGGGCTAAGACTCAGACCCATCGGCCATTCCGCCAACGATCACGGATATGGCTATGCGGAGCTGATCTTTTCAGGTATGGTTAGTAGGTTCAAAAGCTTGCATTTCTCGTGTCGTCCGCCGTGGTGTCGACAGTCATTTTCCGGGTGTATCGAGCCGCAGCTCGCGTTTGCAATGAAAGATAGAAACAAACATCATGTTGGACGAAAAGGGGCATTCTAACCATGCTGGATCGTAGAACTTTTCTCAAGACGGCGGGCCTGGCGACAGCGGAAACACTTGTCGGAAGCAATATTCACATGCTGGGAGAAACCCAAAGCGAAGCGGCCACGCCAGTTGCCGCCAACGATCACATTCAAATCGCTCTGATCGGCGCCGGTGGACGCGGCCAGGGAATCACGAAAACTGCCCTGCAGATACCTGGAATCAAGCTTCTCGCCGTGTCGGACTGCTACCAGGGAAGGCGCGACCATGCCAAAGAGTTGTGGGGCAACGACATCTTTACCACGGTTGATTATCACGAGATTCTCGCGCGCAAAGACATCGACGCTGTCGTTATTGGAACCCCAGACCATTGGCACAAGCAGATTGCCGTAGATGCAATGCACGCCGGCAAGGACGTGTATTGCGAAAAGCCGATGATCCATCTCTATTCTGATGGTCCGGAAATGATCGAGGCAGCGCGGAGCACAAAGCGAATCATTCAGATTGGCAGTCAGCGCGTGAGTAATGTTGCCTACATCAAGGCGAAAGAGCTTTTGGCATCCGGCGCAATCGGCAAGCTGAACATGGTCACGGCCTGGTGGGACCGCAACGATGCCATTGGAGCGTGGGATTACACAGTTCCGCTCGATGCCTCCACCGAGACATGCGACTGGCCGCAGTTTCTGGGTACCGCACCAAAAATTCCGTTTAATGCCGAACAATTCTTCCAATGGCGCAAGTGGAAAGCATATGGTTCTGGCGTTGCAGGGGATCTGTTTGTCCACTTGTTCAGCGGGACGCACTTCGTTACCGGCGCCCATGGCCCCACCCGCGCCATGGCAACGGGTGGCCTGCGCTACTGGAAAGACGGCCGCAATGT
>JBDTBI010000081.1:0-4102 GCA_039924215.1 Acidobacteriaceae bacterium | reverse complement strand
AACAACACCTTCGTTACACCTCGTTCGAGCTTCAGCTTGTTCAGCGTGCGTACCACATCATCTCCCTTCAAGCTCTGTCCCACTTCGATCGCCACTGCCTCTCTTGTATAGACATCGACGATGGTCAGCGAACGGAACCGAGTCCCATCCTGCAACTGGTCCGCTACGAAGTCCATGCTCCATGCCTGATCCGGCGCTGTATGCTTGAGCTTCTCTTCGCGCACCCGCGCTGCCTTGCGCCTGCCGGCGGGCTTCATACGCTTCAGCATGAGCCCCTCTTCCTTGCACAACCGATACACCAGGTACTTGCCCACATCCAGCCTTCGCGGTTCAACAGCACGCGGATCTTGCGATATCCGTAGCGCACTCTTGCCTGAGCGATCTCACGGATACGCATCCGCAACTCAGTCCGTGGATCAAGGCAGCTCCGATAGCGATACGTCCCGCGCGGCACGCACAGAACCCGGCACGCATGCCGTTCACTCGCCCCATAACAACTCATCAGGCGATCCACCATCGGTCCACGCCGCGAAGGCTTCACCATTTTTTTGAGAGCACATCCTGCAGCATCGTCTTATCCAGCGTCAGTTCTGCTACCAACTGCTTCAAGCGCATATTCTCTTCTTGCAGCTGAGCCGTCCTCCGAACCTCATCCCACCTCCAGGCCAGCGTACTTCGCTTTCCATCGGTAGAACGTCTGCTCACTGATCCCAGCCTTCCGGATCACTTCAGCCACAGGAACACCAACCTGCGCCTGCTTCAGAACGCCCACTATCTGCTCCACAGAAAACCGCTTCTTCTTCATCCAAAACCTCCACCTTCTCAGGTTAGTTTCGGTCGAAGACTAACATTTCAACTGGTCCAGGAATAACGAGGCCGATCAGCGGCCGATGTCCTTAACGTACTCCGTTGTTCTGTAGAACCAAACCATTCGTGTTCAGAGAACTCATTAGCTAAAGACGTGTGATCGACCAGGTCACCTCATACTGTGAATTTCCTCCGCAGCCGGTATTGGAGTCCGTTCCGGGATGTGTCGTCGTGACGGAAATTGGTGCGGTAGCTGTCTTCAAGTGCAGATCTCTACCAGTTTCGACAACCTGCTCGGCAGCAACGAGGCCGTCGCAGTCGGCGAAGGCAATATTTCCTAGCGCTTCAAAGAGGAAGTCTACTAGGGATCCTAATAGGCTGCCGATGACCGGCGCGATCACCCCTCCGACTATTTCGATCCCGACGATCGCGCCAATTCCAGCGCCAATGCTTTTTGAAACCGAGCTGACGCTGTCGCTCGTCAAGCTGCTGCCGGCTTTCACCAGCGCGGAATCAATGTTTTTCTGGCTGGCGTGCGCGTTGTTGAGAATCATGTAGTTGAACACGGCGACCTCGCAGAGTTCGACGGTCACAGGCTCAAATTTGAGCAGGTTGAGCTGCCCTTCCTTGGGACTCGATAGCCCCCCAACGTCTCCCATCTGTTGGATATTTGTTTGAACGGGCCAATTTCCCGCGCCTATCGATGCCTGCGCGGTGTCCGTATCGGCATCGAGCGCTCGCGTATTTGTAATGTGAAAATGCTCGACCGCAAAGCGATACCGGGTCGGTAGCCGCATGTGGCCGGTTCCGATCAGGTCCCAGTTCTGCGGCGTCCACTGGGTTCCGTTCCAGACCCGTGTGTAAATGTTGTTGTCCACGCCCGGAGCAACGAGGTTGATCCGATTCGGGGCCGGGACGATTGCCGTGGGGCCCGAGGTAAACTTGTGTCCTCCAAAGGCCTCTCGCCCGTTCCACGAATTGTTGTCGAACCAGAAGTGATAGATTTCGGCATCGGTCCCCAGGGCAAACACGTCCAGTCTGCCTGGCTCCCAACTTACTACCGAGGGCGTTCCGGTGAGGATTCCGCCCAAAGATTCCCAATCGCTCCATATCTGGCTATCCCACCAACGATGCAACAATGTCGAGTCCATGCCTACCGCGAAGACGTCGAGACGATTCGGGCCCCAACTGACTGCAACCGGCGGCGATGCCAGCGAGCCGCCGAGATTCTGCCAGTCACTCGACCAGACAAAATTGGTCAGCGTGCGATGCCGCAGAGTGAAATCCGCTCCCCTGGCAAACACATCCAGACGCAAAGGAGTGAATGAAGCGGCACTCACAGTACTGCTGAAATTCCCGCCCAGCCTCTCCCACTCGCCCGTTTTCTTCCCGATAAAGAAGCGGTGATACATCGCATAATCGAGGCCCACTCCAAACACGTCGATCACGCCATCCGGCCGCTCGTACACACCGGGCGCGCTCATGAAAATTCCGCCGAGGTTCTCCCATTGGGATTCCCACGCGGTCCCGTCGAAGGTGTTGCGATACATTGCGTAGTCCAGTCCGACGCCAAATACATCGAGTCGATCGGGCGAATTGAGAGCAGGAGGTGCAGCGACTGCGGCCGGAACCGTGCTGAAGCTGCCCCCGAGGTCATCCCAAGGTATGTCCCAATCGGTGCCATTGCCGGACTTATGATTGACTGCAAACTTGTTATCGAGCCAATAGAGATCCAGCTTGTCGGCGGAAGTGAAAGTCGTAGCGATTCCATTCATTGGGGAGCCTCCTCACTTTTCGAACTTCACGGACGATTCAGGATACAATCGCTTCCTGCTTTTCTTCGCTTTCGTGGACGCTGAGTCCGGAGCGTCTGTTTGTGAGGGACTCCGGGGCGTCACTCCATGATTGGGCAGAACTATTCTCCAACTTCATTTGTGACGTGAATTATCATCTTGTTTTTAGGGGAGAACAAGCAAAATCTGAGGAATAGAAACGCAATTTCCCGGTCTCCCCGCGGGCAGTCTTGATTGTTGTTGATTTCATTCGGATTTCGCGTTGTGTTGCTTAGAGCAGTATGGGGAAAGCCCGCTGAACGAATTGCCTGTTTAGGGTAGAGAGGGATGGGGGGCCGACTGGACAGCGAATTGGATTCGAGTGGTCTCATCGAATCCGGCGTTCCCAGCGAATGCATCGGCGACTCTGCACCTTTTCTCCTAAAGCAAATTTCTCGATGGTATGTAGTAGCGAAGCCGAAGATTATAAGTCGGACTTTGGGGTTCGAGGAGCAACGGAACAGCGCAGTCAGGTTAGGCAGATGGCTGACGCCATGGGGTGGAATGCCACGACCACATCTAGGGTCGGCACAGGGCAAACGGAGCGTAACGAGCGTGCCAAAGACCTTCACGCATGATAACGTCCTTTATCTTGGTTAAACATGCGCGTTGCAGACTCCTACCAGAGCGTCAACGATTCTCATCGAGCGCATAATCGCCTTAGCACTCATCCAGACAACGCTATTTCCACTGAAGAGCCGATTTGTCTTTACCAATCCACATTTGCCCGAATGTTGGAGAAGGTTCGGTTGCTGGTGAGCATTACACGAACTAGCGACGGCAGAGAAGACTAGCGAAAGCGAACGCTAAGTGGCTACCTCAGCGCGTTATTGCAATTGCGGTCTGTCTGAATACTGCGAGGTGAGTTGTGAAGCTGCACCTGCACGTTCTCTTCCTCATCTCGATACTCGCGTAAATTTTTAACAAAAAACGCCGTTCGCGTCACTTCATTTGTTCTCCACGGGTATTTGGCGTCCTGCAGGGCGCGCAACGTTCACTCCCCAAAAAGCGAAGCGGTCGAGAACGATTGGAGGGTCTGGAAGTCTCCGTCACAGAATTTCTCGCCTGTAAAATCGCCTGCAAAAAGATCGGCTTCCACATACTTCCGCGCCACTCGGCAGTCTCCAGCAACCTTTAAGTTGTTGAAAGTAGAGCATATATGGACTTTGACACTGTTGAGTGGGAGGCCCTATTAAGGGGCGTTTATTCAATGATTTACAGAGATCGGGCATCCCCTTCGCGCCATCATAATCGCCTGCAATCCAAGACCGCTACCTAAAGTACGGGAGAGGTCGAGGGCTCAAATTCAATCTTGCCGCCATTTTTTTTGGTCAACTGCCGCTCGATGGTCAGATTCCATTCCTGTACATAACTGGTTCCTGCATGTGGAATCAAAGCGGAGGTAGTTACCGGTTCTTTGAACACGTATGTTTTTAGCCCTGCGGGAGTGACAGGCGTCCAGG
>JBDTBI010000080.1:0-5104 GCA_039924215.1 Acidobacteriaceae bacterium | reverse complement strand
CTGGAAATAGCAAGCTCGGAGATCAGGCTGCCGGCTGCGAGTTCGCCGGACGCTATTTTCTTCTGCAGAAGAAGATAGGCTTTGGCACGGATTGAGTGATTGAGATCGGAATGATACGTGTTGGAGCGTCGTGGCATGGCTTAGGATCCTAAAACAACATGCATTTAAGTTCCATGATGTCGGTCAAAAGACAACGTCTCAGTCGATATTGCGGAGTGACACCCCACAAATCAGGCATATACCCCTATATACGTATGTACGCCGATTGAAGTCTCAATTCCACAATCAGAAATATCGATTGAATACTGGAGATCGGCAAAGTCAGAGCGCCGGGGCACAAATGCGTGCTTTCATACGACTTTTAGATCGTGTAACGACTCGAAACCAGTTGAGCCGATGCTACAGCGTGCCATTTACCGCAAGTTATGCCCATTCCAATCGCTCTCTATCCCTGTATGGCGACATACGATAGTCAATAGAATTCAAGCATTTAACGAGAGCCTTCTGCTGACAGCATACACTGATCGAGAATAGACTTGCTGAAAAATACTGGACAAAATACTGATTGTGGACTATAAAAGCGCATATTACTTCCTGCATTCGCTGACAGGAATTTCTGCAGTCGCCCCATGGTTCTCTAAACTGGTGATATCCGCGCTCAGCGCACCGTTGGGGTATCACAGGAGATGTATCAACAGCGGAATACAATGCGAATACAGGCGGAATACGCTTAGGGGGCAGTCAATGTACGTACGATTCAGGGGATGGGCAGCAAGCATAGTTTTCGTAGTATTTCTGGTAGTCAGTTCCGGTACGGGACTGTTCGCGCAAGGATTTCAGGCGTCGCTGAGCGGCCAGGTTGTTGACAGCTCGGGCGCCGCGGTTGAGGGCGCAAAAATCACAGTCAAAGAGATCCAGACGGGTGCGACCACAGTTGGAGAATCGGGTGCCCAGGGTTATTATCGCGTGGGTTCGCTCAACGCGGGCAGCTACACCATTACCGTAGAAAAGCAAGGTTTCAGCACAAGCGTACGGGAAGGGATCATCCTACAAGTCGCGCAGCAGTCGACGGTGGGTTTCAGCTTAGCTCCCGGCAGTGTGCAGCAAAGTGTGACGGTGACAGGCCAGGCCGCGCAACTCAATACCGAAACGTCGAACCAGGGAGCAACCATCGACCAGGCACGCATGCTGGCCCTGCCGACGCAGGGGCACAACCCGATTGCCGGCGTCTGGTCAACCCCGGGTGTGATTGTGACCTCCGGAGCCCAGAGGCTGCGCGCCTTCGATATCTCGGGATCGAGCAACATGTCGATCAATGGGGCGCCTCCGAAAACGAATGACATCCTGACGGATGGCATGAGTTCCATCTATAACGGGCAGGACGTCTCGTTTGTCCCTACGCAGGAGTCCACCAGTGAGGTGAACGTGCAAACGACCCAGTTCACCGCGCAGACGGGGTGGTCGCTCGGCGGTATTGTCAACATGGTTACCAAGAGCGGGACGAACCATTTTCATGGCGCGGTTTGGGAGTACTTCGAGAACACTCACCTGTATGCGAACGACTTCAACAGCAACTATCATCATCTGCCAAAGCCTTCCTCGCACATCAATACCTACGGTGTGAATGTGGGTGGGCCCATCCTCCGGAACAAGCTCTTCTTCAACTACACGTATGAGAAATTGGATCAGGTCATTCCCGATCCCTTTGTTGCCTCGGTGCCGACGGCCCTGCAGAAGTCCGGCGATTTCTCGCAGACGGACTATGCAGCCGGTCAGGTGCAGACGATTTACGATCCCTTTTCCACGACTGTGGGGCTGACGCGCACGCCGTTTCCAGGCAATAAGATTCCTACAGCGCGACTGGATCCGGTAGCGGTTAAGGTGCTGTCCTATGTTCCGAACGGAAATGCCGCAGGCAATGCAGTCACGGGTCTGAACAACCTTTCGAATGGCCCCAATTCCAAAAAATTCACGGACTTCTTTCCGGAGAACACGATTCGAGTCGATTCCAACCTCAATGACTCGACGCGCTTCTTTGCTCGGTATTCGCGGAACGCACTCGCAGAAGAACGCGGCTTCCAGTTTTCGACAAACTCCGCGCTGAATCCGGCCGATGTGTCAGGGAACGCCCCGTTCACGCGTGAGAACCACAACGGAACAGTGCAGGTCACCAGGATCCTGAATCCCACCACGGTGCTGAATGTCGGGGCTGGCCTGGAACGGTTCAAGACCCAGAGCGGCGCAGGATATGCCGTCGGTCATGGCCCAGGCACCCTCAATTTCTCTTCCACGTATGCGGGGCAAGCAGCCAACATCTTCCCGCAATTCACGTGGGCAAACTACAGTGGGGCGGGAGCGCGTACGCCCAATACCTCAACGGGATACAACTATACCGTGACAGCTTCGCTGGCCAAGTCGATGGGGCCCTACAATCTGACCATCGGTACCGATCTGCGGTTGCTGCGCACGAACTCGAGGGATCCTGGCGCGAGCGGCGGATTGTTTGCTTTCGATCAGCAGTTTACCGGGCAGGATCCGCTGGCAGTCTCGCCGAAATCCGGGAATGCGATCGCTTCCTTCCTGATGGGCACGCCGCAGTCGGGCTATATCGATGTCAATGGTCAGCCAGCTTTACAGCAGAAACTGGTATCGCTGTATATGGCGAATGCTATCCGTCTATCGAAAAAGTTGACGATGGATCTGGGAGTCCGCTGGGATTACGCGGGTCCACTTACGGATCGGTTCAATACATTGGCAACCTTCAATCCAGATATTCCCAATCCATTTGCGGTTTCCACAGGACAGCAGCTCTATGGCGGCCTGGTTTTTGCCGGTGTGAACGGGCAGCGGCGTGGTATCTCCAAGCAGATCTGGGGCAACTTTGCACCGCGCTTTGGAGTGTCCTATCAGGTGGATCGCAACACGGTGATCCATGGCGGATACGGGTTGCTCTATGGACAGGACTTCGATAATCCTGGACAGGCGCCCGGCTTCAGTCAGCGGACGAACATGGTGACCTCGGTCTCTGCGGGCGTTCCCTTCAATACGCTGGACAACCCGTTCCCAAATGGAATTCTGAAGCCTGTTGGGGCTTCCCTGGGGTTGAAACAAAGCCTGGGGCAAACGATCGTCTTCACCGACCCGAATGCGCAGCCTCCAATGGCGCAGCAGTTCTCCGTGTCCGTTCAGCGCCAGCTCCCCAGAGATTTCCTGGTGTCGGTTGCCTATGTCGGGTCTCGTTTCAGCCGTCTGCCGGTCACGCAGCAGATCAATGCCATTTCGAGAAACGACATTGGGCTGGGCAAGGCCGCACTGACGAAGCAGGTTCCCAATCCGTTCGCGGGCTTGCTTCCCGGAACCGGCTTGAACTCCTCAACCGTACAGCAGCAGCAACTGTTGGCGCCGTTCCCGCAATTTTTGGTAAGCAGCAATGGCGGGTCGAACGGCGGTATCCAGGAGCAGTTCCGTCCGATCGGTACATCGAGCTACAACGCCGGGCAGTTTCTAGTTTCGAAGCGCCTATCGAACGGATTGGACTTCAGCGTTGCGTACACGATCTCCAAGCAACTGGATCAGACATCGTTTGCTAACCCGCAGGATACGTACCTGCTCAAGCAGCTTACACAATATGACATTCCGCAGAACCTGCAGATCAACTTCTTGTGGCAACTGCCGTTCGGTACAGGGCGCCAATTTGGATCGAACTTGCCCTCCGTGGTACGGGCTGTGATCAGCGGTTGGGATTACAGTGCTCTGGCGCGACTGCAGGCTGGTCTCCCGCTTCAGCTGGGTGCAAATACAGTGCCGATACCTGGAACGAATCCGAAAATATCGAATCCTTCCGTTTTTGGAAAATGGTTCAATACCTGCACGCAGGGCGTCCCCGCGAGCTGCTCCAACGGCCAGACTCCAGTCTGGAGAGCCCGCCAGGCGTATGAGCTGCAAACCTGGACGACCAATATAGGGAGCGTTCGGTCCCCGGGTTACAAAAACGTGGATATGTCACTCATGAAGAGCACGCAGTTCACACATTGGGTCGATGCGACCTTCCGTGCGGACTTCATCAATGCCCTCAACACACCGGAATTCACCTATAACGGGCCGATCATGGACGTGAATAGCGGGAACTTCGGCCTGATCGCCGGAATCCAGAAGCAGACCAACCTGCCTAGATTCATTCGGTTTTCTCTTAAGCTAGCCTTCTAATCGCCTAAAACTGTTCCAAATGGCCCGGGAGATTGAATCTAATCTCCCGGGTTTTTATTTTGCAAGGGAACGCTTGGCTGAGTGGGTATCAGGAGTGGGATCGCCACATGGTAGTTGGTTCAGCGCAGCTGTGAAAGAGAGGTGGCAGAGAGATTCATGCTGTTCCTGTTAAAGATGGATAAGCACGCACGATGCTGCTGCTTTCAAAGGATCTGCAATCGGTCCTTGGGTCATTCCAGATGCCACCCTGGCCGAATGGTTTGGAGATGGATCGTACCGTGAGGGACATTTAGGAGCTCCATCTGTCATGGGGCGATGGCTGTAGCCCAATTTCCATCGTTGTAGATGGGTTTACGCTCCGGTGGAGGAGTCCGCTGTTCCCGAAAGAATGATCGGCGCAGTCGGAGAGGTCGATCCTTCCGCCCTTTCAATAGTCACGCCAAATGCTTTTGCCGGCACTCCCTTGGGGAGCGGTGGCAGCACAATACTCGCGCTGCCTGCGGCGTCGGGGCGAAAGAGGCCAGCTGGAATCGGAGCTGTGCCGTTCGCAGGTATGACCCAGAGTTCATATGTCTTATTCGCCGGCAGAGCTGCCAGATGGCTTCCCTGGAAGATCAGGCCGCCGCGGTCCGCCAGATAGATGGCACGTCCAGCCGGCTGTGGTGGAGTCTTGCTGGATGTCAGTGTCACTCGCTGCGCAGAAGGTGCCGTGAGCACGTCGAGTACTTGCTGCGCTTGAGAATTTCTGGCGTCCAGCCCAGCCATCAGGTTGGATTCACTTCGCAACTGTTCATGCAGAGCGTGGTTTCTCGCACTGAGAGAAATGACCGCAACGGCCAGAATTGCCGCTGCAGCCCATGGAATCCAGAAGCCACGCCCTACTTGCCGGTGGTCTTTC
>JBDTBI010000079.1:0-3600 GCA_039924215.1 Acidobacteriaceae bacterium | reverse complement strand
GATGTTTCTTGATGAGCCGGGGGTAGGCACGCGCGACTACGTACTGCGCCCTCGACTTCTCAAAGATCCCGCCTTCCGTCAAGGCATCACTCCGGAAGTGGCCTTTGCGGCCTTCCGCAAACATTATGCGGAGGCAATGAAAGGCGCGCCCTATCAGCTCATACAGCTGCTTGCGGCGCGTCCGGATGTCGATCTGGGCGATATGCACTTTGCACAGCAGAACCTGTTTTCCTGGGACACCATGGTTTCCAATTCGGCCTACGAACTTTCGCAGGATCCACACATTCCGGAAGCGTATGTCTTCGAGCCGCCGGGAAGTGTCGGTACCCGCCGTACCCTCCCGGAAATGGACATGACGTACGGAGTTCAAATCCGGCCAGACGATCCACTCGCCTTCACCAGCATTATTTTTGGTTTCCTCCGCGGAGCTGCGCGGGCGACGAACAAATCATGGGGCATCAGCATCTACGGTCAGGTGCAGCAGGAAGATTCTTCCTGGTGGCTTACCCACGCATATGACCTGGGTGCTACGCGGTTCTTCTTCTTTGACAACGCGCAACTGGCTGCCGTGCCGTTTCACGAAATTCTCGCACTCGCCCGCCATTTGCGAACCTATGCGGATCTCCATCCCCGGGGAGATGTGTCCAAACTGAACCGCAGTGCAGAGGTTGCCATTTTGCTGCCACCGGGTTACAACCTCGGCCATGTATTTATGGGGCGCGGCCCCCTTTGGGGCATACATGAACTCAACCTGGAACGTACCAACCGCGATGGCGTCAAGTATCGCACCGTGATGAGCAACTTCTTCACGGAGATCGAACGCACTCTCAAGCTCGGGGAGAGCTTCGACCTGCTCTGGGATCTTCCCGACATCAACCTTGACGGTTATCGAGAGGTCGTCCACGTTCGCGAGGACGGCAAGGTGCAGGTAGTTTCAGAAGGGAAGAGCCGAGTATTAGCGGGCCCGCGGGTTCCACCGCGCGCACCCGGTCCGCCCCCGGAACTCAAAGTTACTCTTGTGAAAAAAGCCAGCGGAGGCGGCCTTCAGGTTTCGGCCCTTGCCAACGTGGTGCAGACCTCCTCACCGGTGTACTACGCTTACGGCCACGCGCCGAACGGCATGGTCTACAACGACATGGTCGCGTGGGAGCTCTACGGACCCAAGCCCTGGGACCACGAATTTATCATGCCGGAAAATCGGGCAAAGTCGGTTACTCCGATCGCGAAAGGCGGAGAAGTCCGGGTGCGGTTTAATGTGATTCAGCCCGGTACCTACCGTTTGCGGGTGTCCACCGTGGACACAGACGGCCGGAGCACAGTGGCTTGGAAGCAGATCTTCGTCCCTCAACCCCAGAAGGTTCCGTAAGGACTTTCCGAAACCAAATTCTTTCCAATGGAAGAGAACCGATTTCTCAGTTTGCTTGATGGGTGATCGTGTGTGGCGCGGGCAGCGCTGGTTGCGCCGATTCCTGAATTCTACGCACTTCCGTCTCTGGTGCCATTCACACCCTGAACGCAATCCGACCCTGTCCGGATACGGCGTCAAGGTCGTCGGGGGATTTGCAACTCGGCTAACCGACAAGACGCTCGCTCTGGGCAGAAGAGCCATGGAAGATACTTATGCTCCGTCGTGTGGCACGGTTGTATATTCCATTCCCCTGGTCCGAGCAATCTGTTCCAGTGTGGTGCGAAGATTCGCCTTCAGGCCGGATGAGTTGGCATCCTTCGCGAGGTTCTGTAACTCTCTCGGATCTTTGTGGTAGTCGTAGAGCTCTTCGCCGTCTGCACCGCCGTTCCACATGGTGTAGCGGTATTGCTCGGTACGTAGTGAATAGCCCATACGCAGATTCGAGCCGAAGTAACCTCGCGACACCTGCGTGACGGCAGGTTGATCCCAGCGTGAATCCGGATCCTGCAGTAGGGGAACAAGGCTGCGACCCTGAAGGTTCGCGGGCGCTCCCTCCAGACCGCAGAGTTCCACCAGAGTTGGATAGACATGTAGATGCTCGGTTGGCTTCGTGCATGCTTTGCCGGCCGCTGTAATACCTGCTCCAGCCATAATGAATGGCACGCGGGCCGAGGGCTCGAAGAGCATCGTCTTCTCCCATTGTCCGTGCTCACCGACCATGTACCCATGGTCTGCCCAGAAGACAATCGTTGTGTCTTTTGCCAGGTCAAGACGTTCCAACGCTTCAAGCAACCGGCCGACTTGCGCATCCACAAAACTGATAGCCGCGTAGTACCCTCGCAAACACTCGCGATGCTGTTGCGGAGTCATGCCAAAGTTTGGATCGAGGGTGTTATACGCAATGCGTGGCGCAATCTTCAGTTCATCCGGATTGAAGGGCGGAATCTGCATCTTGTCGACGGGGTACATGTCGTAATACCTGGAAGGCACGATGAATGGCACGTGCGGACGGTAAAATCCGGCCCCTAAAAACCAGGGCTCGCCCTTGTGTTCTTCCATCAGGGCAATGGCGGCTTCGGCCACCATGTAATCGGTGATCGTCTTGTCGTCAGCGGCGGAGGGGTGGGTGGCCAGGGCCATGCCCAAATCCCCGTTCTTACTGAAAGGCAGAGCGGGCGTACACCCGTCCTGCGCAATGCGAATGCCGCTGGGGCCTTTGCCTCCGTGGAGCCATGGAACCAGCGATGGAACTTTGGATCCGTTGTCCGGGGGTGCCGCAGTCCTCCGCGCTCCGCCTGCAGTGTAGGCCTGATTCCGCCCCTCGGACACCCTTTCCCCGGATGCATAAATCGTTACCAGAGCTTCGTCGTGGGTGCGATCGTATCCCGCTGGATTGGAGGTACGCTGCCAACTTGGCGGATCGTCGAACCCAGGAGTTCCGATTTCACTGGGGTTGTTGTAGTGATAGACCTTGCCGGCACGCGCCGCAAAGTAGCCGTTCTTCTGGAAGAGTTGTGGAATCGTAACTGCCTGTGGAATGGCATCTCGAAAGTCGGTGCGCAGATCCCAAACCTTCGTCGTGTCTGGCGCCATCCCGGTCATGAGCGAAACACGCGACGGACCACACAACGGAAACTGGCAATAGTGATGATCGAATCTCACACCCGATTGTGCCAAGCGATCCAGATTGGGCGATTGAATGACGGGGACGCCGTAGCAACCGAGGCGGTTGCACATGTCGTCGGTGGAGATAAAGAGGACATTGCGTTTGCGTTTGCCCTTGAGAATAGCGGGTGCAGTCTGGGCGTTCGTTGTGTTCGCGGAAGCAGGCGTGGTCAGGGCGCCAGCGGCAGCAGGAGTGGCCAGGGCGCTGGCGACAAGAAAGCTACGCCGACTGATTTTGCCTTTCACTCCAGTGGATGGGATCGCATTCTCTATACTTGATTTTTTTGTCACGTTCTTTTAAACCCCCGCTCGTCCTGATGACCCGCCCAAAACATACGTTAGAATATCTATTTTCCTACGGCTGCGGCAGAACTGTGTTCTAACCGTAGGTTCGCAAAGCGTAGTATCACCCTGTTGGTTGCCACCATTCTAGAGCGGGGCTTACTTGAGTCCAGAGGTACAACCGGATTGAGATACGACTTAGGAGGGCACGTTGGATCGGAGGGTATGTTGGATCGTAGACGGGC
>JBDTBI010000078.1:0-3970 GCA_039924215.1 Acidobacteriaceae bacterium | reverse complement strand
CCTATTCCAGGCGGAGCGCGCCTGGCCTATATATTCGGTTCCGGCTTACTCTTCATTTTTATTTCGCAGGTGATTACAGGACTGTGCCTGGCGCTCTACTATGTTCCATCAGCGCAGTCGGCGCATACCAGTGTCGCGTACATCACCAAGCAGGTCGCTGCCGGTCAATTTCTCCGGAGTCTTCATTATTACGGTTCCAGCGCGATGATCATCGTGCTGCTCCTGCACTTTCTCCAGACATTCATATATGGATCTTTCAAAGGCCGCCGGGAACTGCTTTGGATCTCAGGAGCATTTCTGTCATTGCTAGTCCTGGGGATGGGCTTCACCGGCTACCTGCTTCCCTGGGATCAGAGTGCCTACTTCGCCACGGCAGTTGGAACCAACATCATCGGGGAAGTTCCTTTCATCGGCCAATGGCTTACAGACATGCTGCGTGGCGGTGACACGCTGGGAACGCTCACATTGTCGCGCTTCTATTTCGCTCATGTGTTTTTGATTCCAGGCATGATCTTCCTGTTCATCGGCATTCATATTGCTCTGTTTCGAAAAGCCGGTCCAGCGGGCCCGATCAAGGAAGACCCTGTTAATCCAAAACTGCCTCCAGAGAGTTTCTATCCTCGCCAGGTGATCATGGATATGGCCTTCGCCCTTCTCATCATGATCGGCCTCGGATTTCTCGCATACTTCCACCCGGTACAACTGGGGCCTATCGCCGATCCGTCCAACACAAAGTTTGTTCCACGGCCGGAGTGGTATTACCTGCCGATGTTTGAATGGCTGAAGTTCTGGTCCAGTCGGATGGAGGTCTTCGCAGTCGTCCTTGTTCCTGCAATCCTTGCTCTTCTGTTCTTCCTGATCCCCTTCTTGGATCGGAAGCTGGAACGGAGGCCATGGCGTAGGCCGATTCCGCTCCTTTCGGTTGCGATTGTCTTAGTCGGCATGATCTTCCTTGGCTTCAAAAGCCATCTGGACGATTTGCGAGATCACAGTGTCGCCATCCAGCTCGCATTCCAGGACAAACAGGACCGGGACTACACGAAGACGCCGTTCCATCCCCGCTTGGAATCCGTGAGTGGGCAGCCTCTGTCCTCCGGGCCGGCGAATCCGCTGGTTGCGAAGGGCAAAGGAATTTTCGATTCTCAGGGATGCTCCGGCTGTCATGGAGATTCCGGTGCGGGAACAGCCACGGCTCCCAGCCTGGTCGGGATTACAAGCAAGTATCCTTTGCCGCAGCTGACTAACTTACTACAGCATCCCAATGCGCAGATGGTCGCCGGTCATATGCCTGCGTTTAATCTATCCGCCCCAGACATGACGGCCCTGTTTGGCTACATGGATAGCTTAGGTAAAAGCGGGGGAAGTGCCCCCGCTGCGGCGACTCCAAGTGAAGCACCTCCCAACGCCTCCGCAACGAGTCCTGCGCCAACTCCTGCTACTGCGAAAGCACCTAAAGGTAGCGCACCTCCTGCAAAGGGTGTCGCGGGAGCAACGTCGGCTTCCGTTGCAAGCGGAGAAAAGTTTTTCCAGGCGCATGGCTGCGCCGGTTGTCACGGAACTGCAGGCGCTGGAACCGCGAGCGTTTCAGCGATGGCTGGCTTGATTGCAAAGCATTCGGACGCGCAACTGACAAATCTTCTCCATACACCAGATGCCAAGATGCGCGCTGGAGGAATGCAACCGCTGGTAGCACCTCCGGCACAGGTAAGCTCCTTGATTGCATATCTCCGCTCGCTCGCTCCGGCGACCTCCGCCAAAGCAAAGAAGGAAGCCAGCACAGTGGTTCCCGCGCAAAATGCAGCTGGGCAAAAAGAAGCTGCCCCTGCGTCGACGCCTTCAACCGCAACGCCGCCTGCCACTAAAACGAGCTCTGCGACCGCCTCGAAAGCTGCTCCAGTAAAACCAGGCGCAGCCGCGAAAAGTACCGCAATCCCAGCCGGTCGTGCCATTTTTGTGTCCAGCGGCTGCGCCGCCTGCCACGGAGGGAATGGACAAGGTGCATCCGCGCCGTCGTTGATCGGGATTACTCGCAAATATCCGCCCGCCCAACTTACGAACTTGCTACGCCATCCTTCGAAAGCAATGCGCGACGGAAGTATGCCAGCTGTCACCGCGAGCGATCCACAAATGAAGCAACTCGTGGCTTATTTATCGAGTCTGGGAGCGGCTCCTTCTACAAACTCAAATCCAGCAAGTCCGGGCGCACAACCTGCCACAGCCCAGTCCGCACCAGGTCCAGGCACCTCAACCCAAACCGCCGGAGCGGCGAAAAAGGCCAAGCCAGTGCCGCTTAGTGCGGAGGCCGTGCGTGGTAAAGCGGTATTTGAAAACAATTCCTGTCAAACCTGCCACGGAGTCGGCGGCTTGCATGGAACTGTTGCGGCCCGCGGCCTGGCTGGAACAGCTTCGTTGCTTCCTGCACCTGTGCTGGAAAACCTTTTGCGGCATCACAGCAAACAAATGCAGAAGGGCGGCATGCCACTCGACAATATGAATACCCAGGACATGAATGACATCGTCGCGTATATCCGCTCGATGCCCTCGCCCGCGAGCAGCCAATAAAGGGCTACCATGGAGCTGCAAGCATGAGACGATTCTCCAAATTCGTTGCGGGATCGTTGCTCGTCGTTCTTACGGCAATACCTGCGCTCGCCGTGGTGGCTCCCTGCCACCAGCGGATGCACTCCATGAAGTGCTGCAGTTCCGAGCACCCGATGATGGCGAAAACAACCGGCGCGAAAGTCGCCGGCAGGAAGGGCCCAGAAATTAACGGGCCGGTCTGCTGTAGTCCGTCGTCCCGCACAGCAACACCGCTGATAGAGCAAAGAGCGACGAAGAGTGGCACGGATCTGGCGACTTTGCACCACCATGTTACAGATGTAAGCATCCGTGTCACGGGCATACGTACACTAACAGTCCTACGTGAAGGCCCGCCCCGCTTTCGGCCATCCCGCACTGCTCTCTGCACCTTTCTGATCTAACCCTCCTCTTCTTTCCATCCAGAGCTCGGATTGTTGTTCCGAGACTCCGCCGTCTGCTGCCTGAGCCGCAGCGCACGCACTTAATTACCCGCACCACCCTGCCCGCCAAGCGGGCGAAGAGCACCCCGAGTATGGAGACTCTGCTTATGTTTTCTGGATTTTGGACACGAAAGACGAGGACCTTCCTCCTGCCGACGATTGCCGTGACTCTGAGCGCAATTTCGATATCCGCACAGGCGCCGCAACAGCCCGGAGGACGGCAGGATTATCCAGCAACGGCTTCGTTCCATTGGGAAAGCCCGGCGCGAATGCATCGCGCCGACCTCATACCAGGCAATCATAGAACACCTAGCATCCCTCTTGTTCGGAGGGATACGGCTGGTGAGTCGCGGCCTATGCTTCTATCCCATAGTCATAATGCAACATAATGACGGATCGCGCGCTGACGAGGTACTTTGAGCCTTCCACGCGGACACCCTGCGTCCCTTCAACGATGTCGTTCGGAGATGGCAGAGAGGTGTCGATAAGGCGAAGCCAGCCGCCCTTGGGGCTACCACTGACGGGAGGGAGCTCAAACTCCAGCGGCTTCCAGTAGGCGTTGATCGCAATATACCGCACCTGGCTGCTGGAGAAGCTATGCAGCGTGAAGGCGACGCTGTGGGAGTCATCTCCCCAGTCGGGCTTGCCGAGCTCCACGCCATGCCATTCGATACGCGCGTTGCTGAGATACTCTTCGAGAGTAATTCGGTCCCCTCTGATTCCCTCATCGAAGTCGAGGCGAACACGAATCATATGTTGCACAAATCGCAGCACATCCGCGTTGGCAGCGCAAAGACTCCAGTCGAACCAGCTGGTTTCATTGTCTTGGCAATACGCATTGTTGTTTCCTAGCTGTGTACGCCGGACTTCATCTCCCATCAGAAGCATCGGTGTCCCAACCGAGAGAAGGGTCAGCGCGAAGAAGTTCCTGATCTGCTGCTCACGCAGTC
>JBDTBI010000077.1:0-5056 GCA_039924215.1 Acidobacteriaceae bacterium | reverse complement strand
ACTCCCAAGCAGGTTCTGCTCTACCAGGCGCTGGACGCTTCCCTTCCTGTTTTTGCGCACCTGCCGTTGATTCTGGGCCCGGACAAAACGCGTCTCTCCAAGCGCCACGGGGCGACCAGCGTTATGGCGTACAAGGACCTGGGGATCGTACCGGAGGCGTTCCGCAATTTTCTTGCTTTACTGGGCTGGAGCCCTGGTGCGACGGCAAAGCGACAGGATGGCACGGACCGGGAGATCTTCTCCACCGAAGAGTTGGTTCCATTATTTTCACTCGATGGCATTTCTCATTCGAATGCCGTCTTCAACAACGAGAAGCTCAGCTGGTATAACACCGAATACATTCGAGCCTATGAGGCAGAGCGACTGCTGCCGCTGATCGAAGAAGAATGGAAGCAAGCGCAGTATCAGCCCTCGCGTAGCCGAGAAGAAATCCTCGCAGCCATTGCGCTGCTACAGCCACGCGCGCGCAACTTGAAAGACTTTGCTTCCACGTTCCTTGGATATTTCGGCGACCGGTTCGACGTGGAGGACGCTGCAGCCAAGAAATTTCTATCCGATGCGTCGGTTCGACAAATGCTCGCAGAGCTTGGGCAACGGTATGCTGCACTGGAAACCTTTACGGAAGAGTCCGCCGAGCACCTTCTGCGGAGCTTCGCCGAGGAAAAAGCGATCAAGGCCGGCGCACTGATCAATGGAGCACGCGTGCTGCTCACAGGCCAGGGCGTGGCACCCAGCCTGTTTGCGGTGATGCTGTGCCTGGGGCGAGAGCGGGTCGTACGCAGACTGGAAGCAGCGAAGGATTTGGTGGTGGACTAACAAGCCCCGCACAGAAATGGAAAGCGCCGCGCACATACTCGCAAATGCCTATCCCTTGCAAATATGTGAGCGACGCTGCCTGTTTTCTACTACGACTCGACGTTACATCAATTCATTGATGAAGCCACGCGTGACGTCAGCAGGTATGCGGTTGTCCTGATGGACGAGGGGGCCGGCTTTCAATACTGGCTCCGCCTCATTCAGCGAAGGCAGGTCTGTCCGCTCAAATAATCTGCCAATAGGAATCTCATCCCCCCACATCAAGGACTTCTCCATGGCAGCCGACCAGTCAGTTGGATCGTAGTCCGGATTGTCTTCCAGCTTTTTCACCCGCGGGCGGAACCATTGGAACGTGTTGTCGTGGTTGTAGGTAACGCAGGGGCTGAAAACGTCAATAAATGAGAAGCCCTTATGCTCAATGCCTCGCTTGATCAGTTCGGTAAGGTGCTTTTGTTCACCGCTGAATCCGCGCGCAACGAAGGTCGCACCCGCAGCCAGTGCCAGCGAGAGCGGGCTCAAAGGCGTCTCGAGATTCCCGTAGGGCATGCTCTTGGTCTTCATACCGATGCGGCTGGTAGGCGAAGTCTGGCCCGTGGTGAGTCCATAAATCTGGTTGTCCATCACGATATAGACCAGATCTATATTGCGCCGCATCGCGTGCATGAAGTGTCCGCAACCGATGCCGAAGCCGTCTCCATCTCCGCCTGTGACAAGCACAGTCAAATCATGGTTCGCAAGCTTCAGGCCCGTGGCGACCGGCAAAGACCGGCCATGCAGGGTGTGCATCCCGTAGGTGTCAATAAATCCCGGGAAGTTGGAGGAGCATCCAATCCCGCTGACGGTGGCCACCTTGTGCTGGGGAATCTGCAATTCGACCAGCGCCTTCTGGACGGCGGCCAGTACGCCGAAATCACCGCACCCAGGACACCAGTCCGGATCCACCTTTCCTTTGTAATCCGCCATTACCAGTGCTTTTGGAGCTGTTACCGCTGCTTCGGTTGCCATCTCTTGGTTCTCCTTTATACAGGAAGCGATTCATCTTTACTTTGCACGATACTTTTGCGCGCAGTGCTGTCAAAGTTTTACCCTACACCATGACTTCGTGAACCGGCACAGACAGCCGGGTCTTGCCCGCCAGCTGTTCCTTCACCGCTTCGACAATATGGTGCGGCATGAACGGTTCTCCATCGTATTTGCGAATGTTTCCATCTGGAACGAAGCTGGTTTCGCTGCGCAGATAGCGAGCGAACTGGCCGCTGAAATTGTTTTCGACGATGATTGTATGCCGAGTGTCCTTCAACAGATCGAGAATGGCGTCTCCATGCAAAGGAACGAGCCAGCGGATGGGCAGATGATTCGCGGAGATGCCTGCTTCACGCAGAAGCTGGCACGCCTCATCTATCACTCCGTAGGTCGAACCCCAGCCGATCAGGGTCACGTCCGCATTCGCCGGGCCTCGCATCTGCGGCGGAGGGATTGCAGCGGCAATGCCATCCACCTTACGCATGCGCTTTTCCATCATGGCGCGGCGCTTGGTCGCGTTGGTGTACTCATCGCTAATCAGGACACCATCTTCATCGTGTTCATCGCTCGACACGACGTGGGTGTGGCCGGGCACGCCGGGGATCACGCGCGGAGAGACACCGCTCTCAGTAATTTTGTAACGCTTGTAGGGTTCGTGGTCGGCCGCTCCATTCGATGTGACCAGTTCGCCACGATCGACCATGGGATAGAAATCGAGTTCCCTGGGATCCACGCTGAGACGTCCTTCGGAAAGCAACAGATCGCAGAGCACGATTCCTGGGCACTGGAAGCGGTCCGTGATATTGAAGATTTCCGGCATCAGTTTGAAGCAGTCGGCGATGTCGAGAGGAGCTGCGATGACCCTGGGATAGTCGCCAAAGGCCGCGCCCAGCATCTGCCATAGATCTCCCTGCTCGGTCTTGGTCGGAACGCCGGTGGAGGGACCTGCGCGCTGGCAGTCGATGACCACCACCGGAATCTCAGCCTGAGCCGAGAGGCCAAGGCCCTCACTCATCAAGGCGAAGCCTCCGCCGGAAGTGGCGCACATGGCGCGAACTCCTCCGTGCGCAGCTCCAATAGCCATATTGATGACGCCAATTTCGTCTTCGACCTGTCGCACCATAATTTGTGCCGTGCGCGCGTGCTCTGCCATCCAGTGCAGTACGCCGGTAGACGGGCTCATTGGATACGCGCAATAAAACTTGACGCCTGCTGCCGCGCCTCCCATGGCCATGGCGGCGTTACCGCTCAGCACCGCATAGCGGGCATCTGTCATGGGCAAAGGCCGATCAAACGGCTTGAAGTGCTGGGTCGCGTAATCGTAGCCGACACGGGCCAGGTTGATATTCTCGTCAATCACGGCCTGCTCTTTTTTACGGAATTGCTCGGTGAGCACGCTTTCCAGCGCCTGAAAGCCGACACCCATCAGGCTGAGCGCGGCACCGATCGCGATTGTATTTTGGCCAATTTTGTTCCGGCTGATGTCTGCCATTTTTGAAATCGGCATGGGACAGAGTTGCACACCAACCGCGGGAGGTCCGGGCTGAATCAGGTCCGCATTAAAGAGACACACGCCACCGGCCGAAAGCAGCCTGAGGTGCCGGTCCATCGTGTCCTGGTTTAGCGGAATCAGCAGGTCGAGATGATCGCCCGTATTGGAGATGTTGTGTGGGCCGGTACGAATCGTCAAAAAGGTATGGCCGCCGCGAATAATGGACTGATAGGCATTGTAGGCATTGAGGTGCAGCCCTCGACGACTGAAAATCTTCGCAAAAATATCGCCAGGCGTGGCTACGCCCTGACCAGCGGCGCCCCCGATTCCCACAACGAAGGAATGACTCATCAAGATCTCCCAGACTGGCGATTGGAGTTTCTACCCTCCGCACCAGCAGATTTTTCAATTGCCTAGATTTTGCGGTACATGCCGACTGGCCGATTCAAAACGTTGGTATGTATCGTAACGATTCCGTGAGCAATCCTAGCCTTTGCCGTGCAATCTGGTCAACCTGTCTTTAGGCCATTCACAACGCGATGGAAATAAACGTATTCGGCGCCCTAGGAAATGCCGAATTTGGCGTATCGCACGACGGTCATTGCTGGATTGGCCATCTCAATGGCCAATCCAGCCTGCCGCAAGGTCACGGCCTGGGAGGCTCCGGCATCGTACCGAATTCTGGATTTCTATCCGTTGAAATTGCCACTCCCACGCGGGAGTCGGCGCAACCGTACTATTAAGAAGCATTTTCCTCGATGGAAGACCAGTCCTTCCGCTAGTTCAGGGATACGTTTTGCGGGGAGCAACACCCATTGCAGGCCAGTACTATGATTAAGTCGCGACCGAATGGCGCGGGAGGTCCGAATTGAACTTACGCAAGGGTATGGTGTCTGTCTCGGTAATCTTGCTAGCTGTATTCGTTTTACCTTCCACCTGTCTTACCGCAGAAAGTCCTACGGACGCCGCTTCGGGTTCGACCAATATTCCCAACCAGGGAGTGGAGATTACTCCGCTTGCGGTTTCCGGCTCAAAATTCCAGACTCTAAATCCAGGGCTGAAGGATTTTCCGGATTACGGTGCTGGAGGAGCTGTCACGGCAGTCGTCAGCCCCAATCGGAAAACTTTGCTCGTCCTGACGTCCGGCTACAACGTGCTGAACAATAGCGTCGGCACGCGTATTCCTCAGGATTCGACTCAGTACGTGTTCGTCTTTGACATCGCAGGCAAAACGCCGGTTCAGCGGCAAGTGATTCAGGTGCCAAACACCTATTGCGGCATCGCATTCGACCCAAACGGAAAGACGTTTTACGTTCCCGGAGGCGTGGATGACAATTTGCACATTTTCGATCTCGGCTCGGGCGGCTGGGCAGAACGCGCAGGAAGCCCAGTGGATCTTGGGCACCAGGGCAAGGGAGTCGGGTACGATGTAAAACCCCAAGCGGCGGGAATTGCCGTCACGGCAAACGGCAAGCAGATCGTCGTCACCAACTATGACAACGATTCCGTTTCGGTGCTTACGAAAAAACGTCACAATATATGGAAGAAAACAGGCGAGCTCGACTTGCGCCCCGGAAAAATCGATCCTGCAAAGTCCGGTACCCCGGGCGGCGAATACCCATTCTGGGTCGTGACCGAAGGGAACCATAGGGCCTACGTATCGAGCCTTCGGGATCGTGAAATTGACGTTCTGGCGCTGGGCAGAAAGCCGAGACTGACTACACG
>JBDTBI010000076.1:0-2716 GCA_039924215.1 Acidobacteriaceae bacterium | reverse complement strand
CTTCGCAAGGCCGAGAAGGAAAACCCCAAGACCTTGCCGCACATCGTGCCCCTGTCCACCCAGGCGATAGCCATTCTTCGTGAACTGCGCCCCGTCACCGGGCGTGGCCGCTTTCTCTTTCCCGGAGCGCGTAGCGCCAGTCGGAACATGTCTGATGGTGCAGTGAACGCTGCGCTGGCGCGCATTGGCTACAAGGGCATCATTACTGGCCACGGCTTTCGCCATATGGCGCGCACGCTCTTGGGCGAGCTTGGGTGGAACCCGGAAGCGCTTGAGCGCCAGCTGTCGCACAAAGAGCCGGGGGTATCAGGCGTATACAACAAAGCGCAACACCTTCCCGAGCGCAGGACGATCATGCAGGAGTGGGCCGACTATTTGGATATGCTAAAGGCTGGTGGGGCGGCGTCCGTCGTAGGGCTGAAAGGTTCAGTCAGCCTCACCTGATCCTGCGTCGAAAATACATTGTAAGAGAGGTATTCGGCTATGACATTCGCTTCAACTCCTTCGCTTCGAGCGGATCCTGAGTTGCGTCACGCTACCGAAGCCGCCCTGCGCGAAGGCGAAAACCTCTCTAGCTTTATGGAGCAATCGCTGCGCGACCAGGCGATCAGTCATAAGCTGCACGACGAGTTCGTGTCTCGTGGCTTGGTTTCCCGCGACGAGGCGCGACGGACAGGCGAATACTTCGACGCCGCATCGTTACACGCTGAGTTGTGCAGCATGCTCACCAAATGGTCGGGCGGCAACGTCAGCCGATAAGCTGAAAACCGCTGAATCGGGACATCTATTGGAATCTTCTCGACAAATACCACGAGAGAATTCCAATTCTGGCGTCAGTTAACTGGCGGCAGGATTAAACAAAGGGCCCCTAAAAGATGACCTTCGTGAGAAAGAAGCGACCCAAACTTGACGGTGCTTACTATCCGTTGGCGGACTTGGCATCAATCCTCGAGGTATCCGTGGATCATCTTCTTGAGCAAGTTGCTGCGGGATGGCTGGAGGTGTTCGTGAAACCGCCTGACCAGACGGCATTGTTTTCTGTTCATGAAGATGCCGTCGACAACGACGACCCACTTATCGGAGTCTCAAAGGTTGTACGTCATGTACGAGCACCTGATGAATCGGAATCGATGCCCGGAAATATGACCGATTTCGCGATTGAAGGTTTGGCATTAACTGCAACGGATTGCCGTGAGCTTAGGGTCAAGAGAAGCATTCGGAGGCGCCTATTCCGCTACGGCATCATGACAATAGCGAGCGGACTGGAGTCAGTTCGCCCCCTTATTCCCAATGTCGTTCACAAGAATAAAACGCTAGCTGGTGACGGTTGGCGTCTTGCATGCTATCCCAGGTATACAGCGATCCCGTTTCTTCCGGGAGTTGGCTATGCCCAGCCCATCGGCATCGATATCAGCTCGCATGACTTGCTCGTAACCATGCGATCAGTAGAGCAGTTCTTCGATGCGATCGATACCAATAAGTACATCGAGGAGTTCTTTACTGACGGATGCGTAATACCGGAGCGACCCAGCTACTTTTCGAAGAAGCTCAACTATCTGATAAATGTCAATCAGGAGATCTGGGGGACTAAAAATGTCAATAGTTCCGCGGATGAATTTCCGGAGTCTCGAAAGCAGGCATCTGCCCTGATAGAGGACACCAAGTTCCGTTCGTTGTTTGGAAAGTTCAAGGCTTCGGATATCGCGGTCGACGCCGCAATAAAATTCATCACGCCTGTGTTTGCTAGGAAGGACCTCAACGCAGCGGAGTGTGAAGCTGCCCCTAGCCACATCACCCCCGAACTTCTCACCCTGATGGCCGCAGCGAAGCTTTTTTGGGGGGCGGCACAGGTAGACGTATCCGACGTCGAAACCCATCCGCGCAAATCCGACATGGATTCTTGGCTTCGACGTATGGGGCTGAAGGACAACGATGCCAGCTATGGTACGACCATTCTCCGCCCTGAGGCTGCAATCTTCGGAAGGCCCGTTTCCAAAGCTCCAGACAGGTGGGTCGCCATGTTTGGGCCACACGATGCTAGCTACAAAGAGCGACAACCTTAAGCTCTTAAGCCTACAAATGTCCTTCAAAAATCTCTGGAATGGCGTTGTTGCAACCGCAACCAACATCACTGGAGAGATCTATGATTCGCCTCAAAAAGATGCAAACGGCTTTGGCGCGTGCGTTGGATTTGGAGAACGCCACCGCCACCGCCTTCAACACACAATCCGCAACGGGTTTCGATCACCCTGGGACCAGGGTCAGCGTGCTCGATTTGCCCCACCTTCGTTTTGAAGACCTGATGACTGCGACGGGCCTCAGGAAGTCGACTCTTTGGGGGATCCAGCAACCGGGCTCCCCTCAGTTTGACGAAACTTTTCCGCCTAGCTATCGGCTCACGGCAAGGACCCGCGTATGGAACACCGCAGCGGTCCTGGCGTGGATCCATTCCAAGGAAGTGCTCCGTCAACCCATTCTCAACTCCAGTATCTCGGATAGTGAAGGGGTCCAGGCATGAACTCTTTTTACGGCGTCCAAGCTCGCTATCCATACCACACGATCGCGTTCAGCACTTTGCCGCTACCTATCTTTCAGGAGGCCGTGAACGAGTGCATTGAGGACCATCAGATTCCTCCCGCTCTGGCCTACGCTGCGGCGTTAGGGGCACTTTCCCTTGTCCTCCAGTACTTAATCAAGGTCCGAAAGCCTACGGGCG
>JBDTBI010000075.1:0-4240 GCA_039924215.1 Acidobacteriaceae bacterium | reverse complement strand
CACGAACGGTCAATGCATTGTTCTCCATCTGACTATCGAAGTCACCCAGCTTCATGCACTCCAGGCGATTCGCTTGCTGTAGTAGAGAACTCCACCGATCCAATGCCCGTACTTCATAAATGTAGTGTAGCATGTACGGAAGGTAATCTTAGTCGTATATAGTCATGTTATATGATACATGTAGAATCAATTGCTTTCTGCCTTGTCAACGGCTTCCGATGCCACCCTATCTTAGGACGGGAGGTTTGCCAACTTTGGTTATCCAAATCCTGTTTCAGGCGATGCAAAAACGATCCAACGACAACGAAAAGTGAGGTAGAGATTTCTCATATCGCTTCAGATGTCGCATCCTGAATAGGTAGCAAAAAACATTTTTGCGAATCGACCTATGAGCTCACTTGCCCTGTTCCTCCTACAGATTGCCGTCATCGTATTTGTCACAGGACTATGCGGCCTTTTGCTTAGCAAGCTGGGCCAGCCTCCGGTCGTCGGTGAAATGCTGGGGGGCATCCTGCTCGGACGCTCCGTTTTTGGCTACGCCGCCCCGTATTTGATCGCCAGCTTATTCCCTCCCAATTCCTTGCATGTCCTGTCGCTGGTCAGCGAACTTGGCATGGTTCTGTACTTGTTTCTGGAAGGAATGAATCTGGATTTTGAGGCGGTGTGGCAACAGCGGCACACGGCGCTAAAAATCAGTCTCCTCTCCATGGCGCTGCCCTTTGTCCTGGGCTGCGGAGTGGGAGCGCTGATGTACCGCAATTTTCATGGAGTGAACCCGAACTATGTAGCGTTTCTGTTGTTCGTCGGCGTCGGCCTTAGTACCACTGCCTTTCCGGTACTGGCGCGCATGCTGCGGGACAAAGACACAGGAGATCCAAAGCTGACGATGCTGGCGCTGATCAGCGCGGCAATTGCCGACGTTCTGGGGTGGATGCTGCTTGCCGTCGCACTGATGATCGGCACGAGTACCGAGTCGGTCTGGTTTCTGCTGGTGAAGATGGGCTTGTTGATCCTGTTTGGGATCATCTTGCTCGGTGTTGTGCGCCCTGCATTGGGCAAATTGGTGCGATGGGTGGGCGCACCCAACATCAGCCAGGTGATGCTGGCCGTATTTCTTGTCTTTATCCTTGGCTGCGCCTTTGTCACGGAACGGCTTGGCGTACATGCTTTGTTCGGCGCATTCCTTGCCGGCATGTGTATCCCTCGCCTGCACCACTGGCACCGCCAGTTGGAACGGACAATTCATCCCCTGGTTTCCGTTCTGCTGCTGCCGGTCTTTTTTGCAGTCACCGGCATCCATACCGAGTTTCGCGATCTGGGTGGTAGGAATGTGTTCCTTTGGTTTCTCCTCCTGCTCTTCCTCGCCATCGCAGGAAAAATCGGCGGAACCTACATTGGCGCGCGTAAATCGAATCTGCCGCCTCGCCCGTCCCTGCTGCTCGGATTCCTGATGAATACACGCGGTCTGGTGGACCTGGTTGTGGTCAATCTGGCGCTGCAGGCCGGCGCCATTAATACGCAGCTATTCACCATCCTGGTGCTCATGGCGCTGATCACTACAGCGATGACCGCACCCGCATTGCAATTGCTCCGGAAAATATCGGAAACGCACATGAATCGCCCTGCCGTGACCTGATGGCTCAGAAGCTCTACGGCAGGTTTTTGACCTTCGTTCCTGGAGGAATTTTCAAGTCGAACTGGTCATCGGCCAGGGGATGGTTGAACGTCAGTTTCTCGACGGTCAGGGTAATCTGGTACCCGTCAATCGGGCGGTTAATCACGATACGGGTCGGATACGGAATTACACCGAACGTTGCATAGTCGCTATAAAACGTGCGCGTCACCAGAATACCGTGAACATCATATTCGTCCTGCTGATACGGCAGCAGATTCGTGCGGCTGATATGGATCACGCGCTGTGGCAGCAGTTCCCGGCTGTCTCCGATGCGTCGCAAAATCCCAAGCTCGTAGTCTGGCTCTTCGACTAAATGGTGCGTGTGGGGATTACGCGCGATGCGCGTATCGCTTGTAACGTAGACAAAATCGGTGGGTCCCACTTTTCCAACCAGCAACGAATCATAAAAAACCTGTGGCCGCAGATTCAACAGGGCGTTCGGGGAAGGGGTGGTCACAACACCGGTTCCGACAATGGCCTCGTCTTTCGGTGGAATCAGGAGCTTAAACGATTTCCCGTCGCTGGCCATGTCAAACGCGCGCGTTTCCACCACCGGCAACAGACCCAGCACCCGCAGCATGGAAGGTTGGCGCAGCAGAATATAGCCGCGCAGCGAAGTGTAGGAGGTCACTTTCCCTTTGGCAGCCCCGCCAACGTCGGCCTGAAACAACACCGTGGCGTTCATGGAATGGATTGCGTCGTAACGCTCATCCAGTTGCTGGATCAACTGCTGGGCGGTGGCGCTCATCACCACGCCGGGCATCTCCGGCTGCTCCAGAGTGCGCGTGTGCTTCAGACAGCCGCTCAGCAGCAACACAGGGAAAGACACCAGGACCGCCAGCCATCTGCGCCCGAAAACGCGCTGGCGGTTGTTCCGCTGAAGCCCGGAATCAATCGTATAAAATATAGCTCCCACTCGCTCCAAATTACCTGCCGTTCCCTTGATGTGGAGATGATTGCTCTTTGCGATACGCTGCTACATTTTTCTCATGCTCTTCCAGCGTGGACGCAAAACGGGAATGGCCCGGATTCGCGGGATCGCTCACAAAAAAAAGAAAATTCGTCTGCGCCGGACGCACTGCCGCCTCCAAAGAAGGAATTCCCGGGTTACAAATTGGCCCGGGAGGCAATCCCGCATGCAGATAGGTATTGTACGGAGACTGGGCCTTAAGATCAGATGCATAGATTGTTCCGCGGTAGCGCTTTTCCAGTAATGCCGCATAAATTACCGAAGGATCCGTGTCGAGAGGCATATTCATGGCCAGTCGATTCTGGAACACGCTCGCAACCAAAGGCCGATCGCTGGCCACTGGAGTTTCCCGCTCAATGAGGGAAGCCAACGTCACCGTTGTCGGAATATTTCCCCGCAAGCCCAGCTTTCTCGCCTCCTCACGAAAATGCTCCACCATTTCTCCAAGAATCTGATTCGGTTTCATGTTCGGCGACAGCCGATAAGTGTCTGGAAATAGATATCCCTCCAGACTCGTGGCTTTCGGATTCAGATCCCGAATCAGGCCGATGTCCTGTTGTTCGGCAGTCAAAAAAGCCTTGCGCGAACCCAGTCCCGCCTTTTCTACAGCGTCGGCGACGTCAAATATGTTGTAACCTTCCGGAATCGTCAGGGCAATCGTGTAGACATCGCCGTTGCGCAGCCGCTGATACACCTCCGGCATGGACGCCGGGTGATCAAAGCGATAGACTCCGGCCTTCAGCGTGCCTCGGCGTATCCGCGCAATCAGGTCAAACCCATATCGACTGCGAATGATTCCGTTCCGCTCCAGCGTCCAGGCAATGCTGCTCACGGAGGTTCCCGGGGCAATCGTCACCAGCTTGGCCGTGGACGGTCCAAAAGGCTGAATCAGCAGGAAAGTACCGCCCACCGCGACCAGCACAAGAACCAGTATAAATAGCAGGAAACCACGCATGTAGGGAACGGACTCCGTAAAACTAAAAAAGCCAGTTTATATTGTAGGCGTTTCATAATCGTCGGCACCGCCCGCAGCCGATACCCGCCGCTTCCCTGTGGAGTATCTGTCAATTTCGGGTACCATCACACACGTGGAACCATCCGCGCCTTCGCAGATCGCGCCGCAGCTTCTGCCGCGAATTCTTGGCCTCGACCACGGCCAGCGTCGCATCGGCGTGGCCATTTCCGATGAACTTGGCTTGACGGCGCAGCCCTTGCTCACCCTTGTACATACTAATCCGCGCAATGATCTGCGCTCCCTGGGCCGTCTGCTGCGGCGCTATGCATGCGCGGAAATTGTCATTGGGTGGCCCATTCATTTATCCGGCGATCGCAGTCCGCGGGCGATCGCAGCGGAGAAATTTGCCGACCGTCTGCGCACGGAGTTCAATTTGCCGGTGCATCTGTGGGATGAGCGCATGAGCACCGCCGAAGCCCATCGTCATCTCGATGCCGTCGGACGCGGGCTGCGCGATAGAAAAGACGTCATCGACCAGGTCGCCGCTATGCTGATCCTGCAAAGCTGGCTCGACGCCCACCGCTCCGCCGCTCAAAGTTTGTAGCGTCTCGTCCGAGCCGGCGCTGCAACGGCATCCTTC
>JBDTBI010000074.1:0-5757 GCA_039924215.1 Acidobacteriaceae bacterium | reverse complement strand
GGGAATAAGAACTTCTGAAACATCTGCTGATTCATGTTGGCGCATTCAATATCAGTCTGATTCTGCGCCAGACATTGGGCGGGGGTACGCCACGGGAGTTGAGAAACCGGGCCATGCCAGGCTGCTTTTGCTCTGCCTTTGGCTCCGGATGCGCATGGCCCGTCAATATCGATGTTCCGTCAAGCCCATCGTCCTTCCAAACGCAAAATGTTCCATCCAATTCCGCTGTCGCTCCCGTCGTAGGCTCCAGCGAAACATCGGCACTTCCACCACGGGCTGTTAACCCTAAAATGCTGGTGGAGCGCCCCTGCTCGAGGTGCGGCGAGCCATAAATGGCGTTTTCCACTGGAATCGTGACTTGTTGCTCCATCTCTTCCGCCGACCACGCAGGATTCTGCGTGATGATTTCCATCAGCGGCGGAGATGGATCGGGATATGCCTCAATGTCGAGCTGAGTGTACGCGTAGCAGCCCACCAGAATAGCGGCAATGAAACCCATCAGGACGACGACGCAAGCCGGCCAAAATCAAGGAACTCACGATTATCGAAAGATCAGGGTAGAGTGTTGATGGATCTTCGAGTGTCGACGGATCATGAAGAGGGCTGGTATGATCGGAACATAGAACAAATTGGTGTTGAAAAACGCTACGTACGCGACTCTCCTGGGCTATTACAGAGCAACCCGCATCAGTACCATAAAATTCAGCTGTATCACAAAAAAAGGAACAGTTGAAATTTATTCTGTTCGGTGAAACTAACCTCGATATCATTTTGAGAGGATACGGCTCCTACCCGACTCCGGGGCGTGAAGTCTTGGTAGACGACCTTCTACTAACTCTGGGCAGTTCGTGCGCCATTACAGGGGCTGGACTAGCGAAACTGGGTGATTCAGTCGCTTATCTGAGTAGGCCTGGCGACGACTATGTGGGTCGCTTGTGCCTGGACCGGATGATCGAGCTTGGGATGGACGTTTCTCGCGTGAAGCTGGATCCACGCCTCAAAACAGGTGTTACTGTGTCCATAACATCTCATCGTGACAGGAGCCTCGTCAGTTATTTAGGGGCAACTACAGCCCTGACCATACAGGATTTTTCAAAAGATACTTTCAGTCCTTTTCAGCACGTTCACAGCTCATCCTATTTTCTGCAAACAGGGCTCCATCCTGGCTTTGAAGATGTCTTCGCGAGGGCCAAACGGGAGGGCCTGACAACTTCCCTCGACCCGGCATGTGATCCGGCGGACCGCTGGAAATCGAACTTAGATAGGGTTCTGCGCTATGTCGACGTATTCCTGCCGAACGAATCCGAATTGGCCGGGATCACCGGCGAGCAGGATGCTCTAGCTGCCCTACGTGCACTGAAGAGTGAGACGACGTTAACTGTTGCTAAATTAGGTTCGCGCGGGGCGATGGCGCTCCAGAATGGCGAGCCGGTTTGCGTAAGTGCGCCCCGGATAATTCCGGTGGATACGACCGGTGCTGGTGATAACTTTAATGCCGGTTTTCTCCACGCTTGGACCCAGGGCCGGACGTTGGTAGATGCTCTTCGGTTGGGCGTTGCCTGTGGATCACTCTCGACGCAGGAGCTTGGTGGTACTGGCGTTCAACCAACTGAAGACCAAGCTGAGAGATTCTTGCAAAGTTTTACGGGGGCGGAGGCCCAATGACCCAATGACTGGTGGAATAGATTTTCACACGCACCCGGTTCTCATGCGGGAAATGGTACAAGGGCATCCCGATCTTGAGCGAGCGGCACGCGAAATCTACTACTGTGGTAATAATTTTCAACCGCTTGAGGTTATGCTGGCCGAAATGGATATTGCTGGCATCGACAAGGCTGTGGTGTTGCCGATTGATGCGACGACGAGTCGTAATGCGACGATATTTACCAATGAGCAGATTGTGCAGGTCTGCAAGATGTCGGACCGGTTCATCGGCTTCGCAAGTGTAGACCCGCATCAGGAAGCTGCTCCGCAAGCGCTGACCCACGCCATTGAGGAGCTTGGCTTGCGCGGGCTGAAGTTGGCGCCTGCGATGCAGGAGTTTTACCCGGACGATAGGAAAGCATATTCGGTTTACGAACGTGCGGATCAACTGGGAATTCCAATCCTTTTTCACGCTGGCATGAGCTGGGAACCTGGAAGTAGGCTGAAGTATGGGCACCCTCTTCGGTTTGAAGATGTTGCCGCGGATTTTCCTACCCTCAAGATCGTGTTGGCACACTTGGCATGGCCGTGGGTTGTGGAAGCGGTGGCGCTGGCCTTGAAGTATCCAAATGTTTTTCTCGACACCTCAGCACTCTATTTTGACAACCCTCATGATTTTCTGCACTACGCCATGACTCAACAGGTTCCTCTTACTGTGTTTGAGCGTAGCTTACGGAACCAAATTGTATTTGGTTCCGACAACCCACGGATAGAGATCAAAAGCATGGCAAAGGCAGTGCGCTCGTTAGGTTTTTCCGACGAATGTCTCGATTTGATCTTCCACAAGAACGCCGAGACTCTCCTTGGAGGTCGCCCATGATCATCCAATTGCACCGCATCGAGGTTGTTTCTCATAGGGAAATGGAAATGATCGACATCACCCCAGAGATGGACCGATTCGTCGAAGCAAGCGGAGCCGTCCAAGGGATTGTTTTCGTTATGACGGCGCACACTACGTCTGGAATTGTCGTCACTGAGGGGGTGTCCTGCCTGGAACGTGACATACCCGCCCACTTGGAGAGGTTGGCGCCAAAAGAACCCCCTGAAGGAACTTATGGCTATTATCACAATCGCTATCTCGATTTCGATGGACGACTGGGTTTCAATGCTGCGGATCACCTGAAAAGTGTCCTCGGGGGCATCAACACATTCTTTCCTATAGAAGACAGCAAAGTGGTTCGCGGTAGTCGGCAGAGGGTCTACTTTGTGGAATACGACGGTCCACTAGCACGCACCGTCTTCATCCAGATTATTGGCCAGGCACGCCTCAATAAGGAGATGTCATGAAGAGGGTTCTATTGACCGGAGCCGGCGGCCGCATCGGACGGAGGCTAGTTCCACTTCTGCTAGAGCGGGGCTACCGCGTGCGTGTGACGTCGCGTCGCGCTCCCTCGACGGAGAGTTGGCCCGATAAGGTCGAAGTCGTGTCAGTCGCGTTGCCGTCCTCGGGCGGCTTGGATGCGGCGATGGCGGACACTGACGTAGTAGTTCATCTGGCTGGGATAATGCCGCCGGCCACCGACGATGAAATATTTAGGACCAATATCGAAGGAACATATCGGATACTACAAGCTGTCGCGGCCTGTGAGCAGAAGCCGCGCCTGCTCTTCGCTAGCTCAGATGCAACTTACTGCACGGGATGGAGTTTGAGTGCATACTCGTCGCCCATCCTTGAGGAGGCCGAGCAGCATCCGACTGTTTTTTACGGCCTTTCGAAAGTTCTGGATGAGCGGATGTGCCTGTATTTTGAGGAGATTCACAAGATTCCGATTGTACGCCTTCGATTTTGTTGGACGCTGGAGCCTCAGGAGATTCTCGACCTCTTGGTGAAAGCGCCCTACCGCGATTACCTCGTTGAGGATGATCGTAACGCATGGAATGAACCGGGCATCATCACCGTTCCGCTCGAGGAAGACGGATCGCCGTTTACCGAGCATGTGTGTGACGTACGTGATGCAGCCGCAGCAGTCGTGCTCGCGATTGAAAGCGGTGCGGCACCTGGGCACGCCTTCAATATCGCGGGTCCGGAGCCGTTTTGCTATACGGAAGTCGGAGCGGAACTTGCTTCAAAGATTGGCATGCGCGCTGTGCAGGCTCGCTGCCGCGGTATTCACTCATATGGTTTGAGCATTGAGAAAGCCCGTGCGATGCTCGGCTATCAACCTCGATTCACAGTAATCAACTCATTAGTAGACGCCCTCGCCAAGGCGGGGAAATAGGAGACAACATAATCATGCCTGCAGCTGAAACGTTGGGAAAAAAGAATTTAAAAGCCGAAATCTTCTCCGCTCCCGTAGTCGCTGGTGAAATAGGACGAATGTGGAGTGAAAAAAGAGAAGCCATCCGGAAAATTGCTCAAGAAATCCACGCACGCAAACCACGAAATATTGTGTTTTTCGGGAGCGGTGGTTCCTCGGCAGCACTGTACAGTGGTTACTGGACAGCGCTCCACTATCTCAAACTACCAACAAACTATCTATTGGGTCCAGATATTCTGAGTGTGTCGCCAGCCATCCTGGATAGCAATTGCGTAGCAGTCGGCGCCAGCTACTCCGGTAAGACGATGGACACGATTCGTGCGAAGGAATATATTCAGAAGGCTGGTGCTCCCTTGTTCACCCTCACGCGGCATGCTGACGCAACTCTAGCAGAAGGAGCGACTTGGTCAGCCACCTATGAATCAATTGCCTTGTACACTTCGCCGGCATATCTGACGATGATGCTCGTGGTAGACCTGGCGCGGGAACGCGGAGAAGGATCGCCGGAACTGGACAAATTCGAGCGAGAGCTCGAGGATCTACCCCGGCTATTGAAAGCTATTGCTGAGCCCAGCCGCCAAATGGCCGAGCGTCTCGCCCCCGAATTGGATTCAGGAAAACTACTCGTGCTCTCCGGCGGTGCCGCCTACACTCTCGGCTACATGATGGCGTATGACATGTTCGGCGAGTTTTTGAAGGAGTACTGCGCCTATATTCACTACGGCGAGTTCCGCCACGGTCCGTTGGAGATCGTGCGTCCAGGGGAACCGACGATGTTATTCCTGATCGGTAACGATCGTTCGCGACGGTTCGGGGAGGCAGGCATCCAGTTTGCAAAGGGGAACGGTGCAAAAACAGTTGTTTTTGACGGCCGAGAACTTGCCCCAGATGCACATCCCCTCTTCGACGCTCTGGTCTTATACCAGTCACAATTGTGGTTGTTATACTATATGGCGTGCCGCCGTGGCGTAGATCTCGACAATTACAAATATATGCACGTGACGCCCTATGCGGCTGATGATACTTACTTCTGAACCGCTTCGCTCAGGTGTCGTGCTGAAGACGAATCAGACGGGAGACAAAAATATGCTCGCTTTAAAAATTCCTCAGGCAGACAAACTCGAGCTTGTGCGCATGGACCGACCGGAGGTCCATGCGCACACGATTTTGGTGCGGGTTGCGGCCTCCGGCATCTGCGGGACTGACTCTCATATTCTCCATGGCTTTTATCCGGCGGATCTTCCGCTGATTCCGGGCCATGAATTCGCGGGCGTGGTAGAGTCTGTTGGGGACGGCGTCGAAGGCTTTGCTCCCGGAGACCATGTCGTCATTGATCCTAATATCCTTTGCGGCACCTGTATCTTCTGCCGCCAAGGGAAAGTTCATCTTTGTAAAAATCTAGTTGCGCTAGGGGTCAATCTACCGGGAGGATTTGCGGAATATTGTGCTGTTCCTGCTTCACAGGCCTATAAAATTCCGATGAGTCTACCCCTGTCGCACGCAGCGCTCGCCGAACCGGTGGCTTGCTGCCTCCGCGGGATCGACTTGGCGAAGATTATGCCCGGAGACCGCGTGGCCATTTTCGGAGCTGGTCCAATGGGTGCAATAATTCTGCAGCTGGTGCAAATGCAAGGAGCAAGCCAAACAATCATGATCGACCCTCAAGAACCCAGGCGGCAGCGTTCGGAACGTTTCGGTGCATCTTGGGTTCTCGATCCGAAGAGTACCGATGTTGTCGAAGCGATTCGCAGCGAATATCCAGATGGTGTTGAAGTAATTTTTGATTGCTCCGGTA
>JBDTBI010000073.1:0-3125 GCA_039924215.1 Acidobacteriaceae bacterium | reverse complement strand
TGGCCGCGGAATTCCGGTTCGCTCGGCTCTGGCCGTTTTCTTTTTCTTTCGCAGAACTACCGAATGAGCGAGCTCCCCGGAGCCGTCGCCCGGGCACAGTTGAAAAAGGTGACAACAACCGTGGAGCGGCGGCGGGCAAGGGCCGCACAACTAACCCGAATTCTGGATGGTATCGATGGTGTTTCTGCACCCAGTACACCCCCGGGTGTGAATCCAGCCTATTGGCTCTACATGCTGCGCGTTGAGGAATCTTCGGGTGAGAACACGCAGGCGTTCGGCGACGCACTTATCGCGGAAGGGGTGCCGGCGTGGGTGCGTTACATCGTCGATCCCCTCTACCTGTCTCCGATGTTCACGGGCCCAAAAACCTACGGCACCAGCGGCTATCCCTTTTCTCAATACCACCACCAGACTTTCAAGCGCGGTCTGTGCCCGCAAGCGGAGGCGGCACTTTCCAACGTCATCGCAATTCATTGGAACGAGAACTATACGTCCGAGCATGTGGAACAGATCGGAGCGGCCATCCGCAAAGTGGCCCACCACTTCCCTTCCGCCGTCGCTCGCCGCTAATAGATGGGGTGCGCCCGCGATAACTCCGGCGCCCTGTCTCCGTGGGAATGAAATTGAGGAAGTCTGTGTGGGTACTCAAGTGAATAGTGACGATAGAGCAAACACGTTGGGCAGTGCTGGCCCCATCACGTTCCAGAAGGCCGAGGCCTGGCGCGTCTCCATTCCCATGCTCGAACCCTTCCGGATCAGCTCCGGCGAAGTCTCCCGCAAAGACGCGATCCTCGTTCGCCTCAGCGATGGGCATGACTTTGGTTGGGGTGAATCTTCCTCGATGCCTGGGGCTTTCTATTCCGCCGAGACGCCGGATACCTGTGAGCGGGAGTTGATCGATCGCATTCTACCGGAGATGGCTGGCCGCTCCTACCCGACGATGCTGGCGCTTGAATCTGCGCTTGCCGAATGGACTTCGAGCCGTTTCGTCCGCGTGGCGATTGAAACGGCGGCATGGGAATTACTGGCGCGCCGTGCGGGACTTTCCTTGCGAGCATTCTTCGGAATCGAGGATCGGCCGGTTCCAGGCGGTCTGGCGGTAGGCCTCTACGACACGGACGAAGAACTACATTCCGCCTTCGAACGTTACCGAGTCCGCGATTATCGCCGCCTGAAGATCAAAATTAAGCGGGGCCATGATGTGCGCCTGGTTCGCGCAGTTCGCGAATGGTACGGAGATATTTCGCTCTACGTCGACGCCAATGCCGACTATTCCATCGATGATCTCGATGTGTTCCGCGAATTGGACAACTACAATCTCATGATGTTCGAACAGCCGCTTGCCGCGTCCGATTTCGAGGGATCCGCCGCACTGCAACGTGCCGTGCGCACGCCTGTTTGCTTTGACGAGAGTATCGAAACAGCGGATGATGTTCGTCGATCTGCTGAACTTGGCGCCTGCCGGATTGTGAATATCAAATTGCAACGGGTTGGCGGATACCTGGAAGCGTTTCGTATTGCAGAATCCTGCACGCAGAATGACATCGCCCTGTGGATGGGGACCATGCCGGAGCTTGGCGTCGGCAGCGCCCAGGCGCTGATGTTCGCCGCGCACCCAGGATGTATCTATCCCACCGACGTCGAACCTAGTGCGCGATGGTACCACGATGACATACTTCAACCGGAGCTAACTCTGCAAGAAGGCCAGTTCGTTATCCCGGCAGGCCCTGGCACGGGCTTCTCCGTCGACATGGATGCGTTGAAACGCTACGCCGTGCGCCAGTGGAGCTTCTGATCGATGGCGCATATCCATCTTGCAGCTTCCGATTACCTGGTCATCGTCAGCTACTTCGTATTGGTCCTCTGGATTGGCATCTGGTTTCGAAATCGCCTGGGCACGATGAAAGGCTACTTCGCCGGAGGCAACCAGATTCCATGGTGGATGGCTGGGATTTCTCATTACATGTCTGGCTTCAGCGCATTCTCCTTCATCGCGTACGCGCAGATCGGCTACATGTATGGCTGGGTGTCGGTAACTCTGTTCTGGATGGTGGTCCCAGGGTGCCTTGCGGGTGGACTGTTCTTTGCCAAACGCTGGCGGCGCGCGCGAGTGATCACACCGGTGGAGTTCCTCGCAACACGCTTCAATCGACCCGTACAACAACTGCTTGCATGGGCAGCCATACCCATGAAGATCTTCGACGACGCACTGAAGGTTTTTGCCACGGGGCTCTTCGTTTCGGTCGCTACCGGGGTGAGCCTGCCCTGGTCGATCGTTGTCTCGGGCATCGTCATGGTGGCCTACACATTCTTCGGCGGCCTGTGGGCGCTCGTGGTCACCGACTACGTGCAGTTCCTCATGAAGGTACTGGCCATTCTGCTGCTGCTGCCTTTGGCAATCGTGGCCGCGGGTGGAATTCGGCCGGCGTTCAGTGGCCTGCCAGTTGGGTTCCTGGCACCGGTAAACGGCCCGTACAGCTGGTTGTATGTGGTTGGCTTCGCCACATTTCTGGTTATCAGCTACAACGCAACCTGGTCCCTGGCACAAAAGTATTATTCGGTGCGGGACGAACGCGAAGCCTCGAAAGCGGCGTATTTCTCCGCAGCGCTCAATGCCGTGGGGGCGCCACTCATGATTCTTCCGGCAGTTGTCGGACGCCACATTCTTCCCAATCTCGTCCAGCAGCACCATACTGCCGATACTTACGTCCTGTTAGTCATGCGACTGCTGCCAGCCGGTATGGTTGGCATCATCATGGCTGCCATGTTCTCGGCAACGATGGCGGCAGTCAGCAGCGACTTCAACGCGATCGCAAGCGTGCTGACGCAAGACATCTACCACCGCGTATTCCGCCCGTCCGCTCCAGAACGCCACCTGGTTTTGATCGGGCGCTGGATCACCTTCGGACTTGGCGCCCTTACAACCATCCTGGGTTTGTGGGTTGCCTTCACTCACCAGCAGTCGTTATTTAACCTCATGGTGACTGTTCTGGGCTTGTTTATGGCGCCAACGCTGCTGCCATTGCTGGCCGGCCTGACGGTTCGAAAGCTGAATTGGCAAGGCGCATTCATCGGCTTCCTATGTGGTTTGACTACGGGTAGCCTTATGCTTGCTGCACAGACAT
>JBDTBI010000072.1:0-5680 GCA_039924215.1 Acidobacteriaceae bacterium | reverse complement strand
CATGCACCGCGAAGAACCGCTTCACGCGGACCAAGCCCAGTTCCGTATCGACTTCAATCTCGGCAACGTCGATGCCCCCGTAGGTGTCGTATTTGCTTTTGTCGTAGTCGGGAACGCGTCGCGCCTGTGCGGAAACCTCGCTGGTATCCATCTTTCCGGCCGCGCGGCGGAAGCTGATGGGCTGAAATTTCCCGCTCTTGCTGTGAACTTCTCCGTGGCTCAGTACCAGGTCGTCTGCAGTTGTGCCCAGCGCGGGAGCGGCACTCGCCAGGAACTTCTGCGATGCCTGCCATGCCGCGTCGCGCACCGCTGGCGTTAGAGAAGCCGTCGTGACGCTGCCGCCGGAATTTGGCCCGACCGGATAATTGGTGTCGCCAATTTTTACCGACACCTGCTGCGGCGGCATGCCGAACTGCTCCGCCACTACCTGCGCCAGCACAGTTTTGATCCCGGTGCCGATATCCTGCACAGCGGAGAGTACCTCCACCGAGCCGTCGCGATGCACTCTCACTTCCGCAGCCGAATCCATCACGATATGGCGGTACCAGACCGATTGCGACAAGCCCACGCCACGCTTGACCGGTCCTGGGTCCGCATTCGGCCTGGGGTTGCGGGACTTCCAGAGGGCGCTCTCACCAACAATCTGTCGCTCGACGCGACGCACGGGATTCGCGTCAATTTGTCGCGCAGCTCCAGCGGCTCCATGTTCAGTTTTTCCGCCAGTTCATCGATCGTCTGCTCCAGTGCGAACACGCCCTGAGGATGGCCCGGCGCGCGGAATGCCGAAGCCGGTCCCGCGTTGATGAAGACATCATTCTCCTGCGTGTTCAGGGCGCCCCACGTATATAGATTGGCGGCTGGCCCGGCACACCCCGCACCCGTGCCGCACCCTGCGGTGCCATAGCTGATGAGCTGAATGGCAGTGATCGTGCCGTCTTTCTTCGCGCCGATTTTCAGCGTTTGATCGGAACTGGGGCGATTGCCGACCGACAGATGTTCTTCTTCGCGGTTCAGCATCAGACGTACCGGCGCGCCGGTCTGTTTCGACAAGGCCACTGCCACAACTCCCGGATTTCCTGGGCCGAACTTGGCGCCGAACCCGCCGCCGACAAACTCCGTAATGACCCGCACCTGCGACTTGGGAAGTTTGAAAAATCCGGCCAGTTCTTCCCGCACACTTGCAGTACCCTGCGTCGAGGCCCATACGGTCAGCAGATCCGGCTTCCAATCGGCTACGACGCCGTGGGTTTCCAGGGCGGAATGGGTTTGCACCTGAGTGGTGTATCTGGATTCCACGACGACATCGGCATCCTTGAATCCCTGTTCGAAGTCGCCCTTGGAATGCACGGAAGGTCCATGGACATTGCCCGTCTGCGGTACTCCATGCGGTCCGCCGCCGCCGCCCGCCGAACCTGCCTGGTCCGCCGGTCCGGGAAATACCTGCGCGGAATCCGGCTGGCGTGCCTGGTCCATATCGACGACAAACGGTTTCGGATCGTACTGCACCTTCACCAGCAACGCCGCTTCTTCCGCTATGTGAGGCAGCGTTGCCGCCACTGCGGCGATAGGCTGACCCGCATAGCGCACGATGGGATAGCGCGAAACCTCCAACCCAGGATTGCGCAGCACAGCCGGCCCCAGCACGCGCTCGATGACGTACACGCCTTTCACTCCCGGAACTTTTTCCGCCGCGGAAGTATCGATCGAAATAATTTTGGCGTGCGGAATCGACGCGTTCACAAACTTGGCATACAGCATGCCGGGCAATTGAATGTCCGCCGTATAGCGCCCGCTCCCGCTCACTTTTGCCTGCGCGTCCCATCGCTGCGGGGACTTGCCAATGTACTGCAAATCCGCGTTGACGGGCAGCACCGGCGGTTCCGTTGCGGGCACCGTGCGCGACTCCTGCCGCAGCGTATACCCTGGCACGCCCACCGGCATCATCACGGTTTCCATTCCTGCCGGAGTTGTCGTGGCGTCTGCCGCTACGCCCAGCAAAGCCTCTGCGGAAGAAAGTATTTCCTTAGTCGCCATCGTTTTCTCCTACGCGCTGCGAGTGGGGTCGAGGCTGGAAACGCCCGCGGCTTCCAGCGTGGCCGCAAAAATTCTAGGGTACGTGCCGCACCGGCACAGATTGCCGGAGATAGCTTGCCGCACATCCTCTTCTGTCGGCTTTGGAGTTTTCTCCAGCAGCGCCGAACAGGCCAGCACCATCCCCGGCGTACAAAAGCCGCACTGCATGGCGTCATGCTTGATAAATGCCGCCTGCATTGCGTGCATCTCGCCGTTCTTTGTCAACCCTTCAATGGTGGTCACCCGATGCCCCACCGCGTCCATGGCAAGTAGCATGCAGCTGTTCACCGGGGTCTTGTCCAGCAGCACCGTGCAGCCGGAGCACGATCCGCGGTCGCAGACAACTTTCGTGCCGGTCAACCCCATGTACACGCGCAAGGCGTCGGCCAGCGTGGTGCGGGGTTCGATCTGAATGGTTTGCTCGTGACCGTTTACATGCAGCGTGACCGGCATCGGACCGGGGCCAAACTCTTGCACGCCCGTCTGCCGTTCCTCGCGCGTGGCCGCCACCGCTTCGCGATTGAAAACCTGCACGCCTTCTAGCAAGGCCGTTCCAGCGGCGGTGACGCCCGCACCTTTCAGAAATCCGCGTCGCGTAATTCCCTTGTGGGTTTTGTTCTCCGCAGAGGGTGGTATAGCGGAATCCTGCGAGCTGGCCGAGCCTGGGCTGTTCTGATCATGTAGATCGGCTTGTTTGCCTAGTTTGGAAAATTCGGAAGGGTACTTGGGTCCAGACATTTCAATTCTCCTGACAGGAGCTGGAAAAGTTCCGGGGGCATCGCGGGCATCGCGCATGCTTGAGCCGACGCCGGAACGTGCCCACTGTGGTGCCAATTCAGATTGGCACCATATAGGTGGACTTGGCAAGGGGTCAATTACGACCCTGGAAGTACGGTACAAGTCTGCCAACACGGCAAATTCCAGCGCATCAATATAGATTGCGAATTGGCCCCAGAATCTTCGCTCAGGGACGTGGTTTCGCCGCAGCCAACATCCCGCCATTCGCCTGCTTGGCGTGCAGGATTGGATGGTCCAAGCCCTGCATCGGCATCTCACTACCGCGACTGGTCCGGTTCGTGGTGTTCCTGGGGCGGCGGTCCCTGATGTTCCGGCCCGTTGGAACGATGTGTGTCCGACCCGTGCTGTTTGACGATTTTGTTATATAGCCCAAGGACTAGAAACGGCGCCGCCCATTGACCGACGAACAACGCTTCATGGTTTTTGCGCTGGCACTTCAATATGAAGGACCCAATCATAGAGGCAACGGCCGCACCCATGAAAAGACTGCTTGGCCACCGCGCAGAATAATGTTCCAGCATCGCGGTCAGCTGGTCTTCCTGTATATCCCCGGGACGAACTCGAAAATCCATTGCTTTCTCTCCTATTTGTGCAATTTGCAAATCTGCCTGCCCGCCGCCGAAACCCGACACGGTGAAAGTGAACAACGGCTATCTGTGTAGATGCCTCTTTCCTCGCAGAGACAGCCGCATGAAGGCCGCTTCCGCCCAATCCATTTGCACCGGATGACAAATCCATTCTCTCAATTGAATTCCGCCAGGCAACCAACGCTGTGCCCGCTTCCGCCGATTTTTTCTACGCGTCTACCGCAGGCAGCCCCATCCGATAGGGTGAACCACGTTTGAGATAGGAGCCATCCGCCGTCAAGATATCGCGGACGTTGAAGGAATCATGCGGTTCGCCAGTTTTATCTCTGGCCATTCATTTAGCCTGGACCCCACGTCGAAATTCCAGAGTCATGCCTTGAACTGTGCAGCGAGTTTTTTCATTGCTGCATTTTCACGGGTAACTTCACCAGCCTCTCGACTATGCAAAGCTATCTCTGCGGCGATTGAGCGACCGAGAATTCGCTGGTCAATATTGCCAAACCGCCCAGGCACGAGGCTTCCCAACCAACCGGTCCAGGCCGAGGTATGAGCGTTTCCGACAATGATGCCGGGGCGAAAGATGGCGAGGCGTGTAAAACCGATGTTGCGCACGGTGTCTTCCTTCATGCCCATTACGCGGGGATAGCGAAACCGGCTTCGGGCTGTGCTTCCCACCGCAGAAAGCAGGCAAAACTGGGCGATTCCGGCGTCACGGCAGCCACGCGCAAAGGCACCAACGACGCCGAGTTCAAGTCGTTTCAATTCTTCTTCGCTCCAGCGCATCGATCCAGAACCGACACCCACACAGCTCACGGCGCTGACGGGACCTTGGCTTAAAACTTCGCGGGCAAGGGCGGCAGTGCGCTCGGCAAAGTCAGCAGCGCCGGTATCAAGAACAACATTGCGCACCCTCGATCGCGCGGCAATGGGTTTTCTGGTGACCATCACCACTTCCCGGCATTCCGGAATTGCTAGTAGCTCCGCGACGGCTGCACCACCGACCTGCCCGGTGCCGCCGAGGATCATTGCGGCGAAATTCTGCTTCATAAATAGGACCTCTGCTTAGGTAAGGATGCTACAGATTTCGCTGCACCTTCTCTCAAAAAGAGAACCATCCCCTCTGGAAACCCGCAAAGAGGAAAAGAACTTGATTCTTGAGAGAGAATCTCTGCGGCGCGTACTTCCCAACATATTCTCCTCTTGCCGCTTTTTTCTACGCGTCTACCGTCCGCTCCGGCTAGACTGGGGCCACGGATCCCCGCGAATCGAACAGGAGGCAACGCACACAGATGACCAGCACGATGGAATCAGGAGTTCAAGCACAGCAACCTCAGGAACCCGCGGGCCTCAGCCAAGTCGAACGTGTCGCCGACGCCTTTGTTGCGCCTACCAAAACCTTCCTCGACATCCGCAGGGACGCGAGCTGGTGGCTGCCCTTTGTGCTGGGCATCCTGGTCAGCATACTGTTTGTCACCGCTGTCGATCGCCGTATTGGATTCGATCAGGTGGCGCTGGCCAATATCAACCGGAGTGCGCAGGCGCAGGAAAGAATGAGCGCGATGACGGACGCCCAGCGAGAGCAGGTCATGCGCAAGGTCGCCACTTCGACCCGAATCGTCAGCTACGCGTATCCCATTGGCACGTTGGTCTTCACGTTGATCGTCGCCGGCATTCTGATGATGAGCTTCAATATTGGCCTGGGCGGACAGGCCACATACCAGCAGTATGTGGCAGTCTGGTTTTACGCGGGCCTGCCGCTGCTGCTTAAATACCTGTTGGCTGCGAGTGTGATCTTTGCGGGGGCCACTCCGCAAGGATTCGATATCCGCAATCCGATCGGCACGAACATCGGATGGTATCTGCCTTCGGATATGTCTCAGTGGGTACGCACCTTATTTTCCTCGGTGGATGTATTCACCATCTGGGCGGCCATCCTTCTGATCGTGGGATGCGCGACCATCGCGCGTGTCAAGCGCAGCCGTGCCGCCTTCATCGTGGTGGGGTGGTGGATATTCACAATTCTTGCTGCCACGGTGACGGCCGCATTTCAAAGGGGATCGTGAGTCGTTGGGTAAAATTATGTAGTCGTGAGCAGCTTCCTGCGGAAGGCGAGGCGAAAGAGTTCATCGTGGCTGGCCGCATGTTCTACGTGGCAATGACCGACGGCAAGCCCCACGCGCTCGACAATGTATGTCCCCATCGCGGTGGCCCGCTTGCCGATG
>JBDTBI010000071.1:0-2797 GCA_039924215.1 Acidobacteriaceae bacterium | reverse complement strand
CCCGTTCATTTTGAATTATCGACTGAAGCGTGCGTGCACGTGCCATAAGGATGTGATCTTTGGTTTGATCTCCGAGGAGAAAAGCCTTCACCGCCTCATCTTCGGCCCGGTCGATATCGCCACTATCCAAATGAAGGTAGCCGGCATTGACAAATACAGAGCCAGCACCTGCCTGGTGATGATTATGGAAATAGATTTTGCCAGCGCGTCCGAGAAGTTCCAGGGCTTGTCGGCAAATCTCAAGATACCGCGCGTGATGTGCGCCGCTCGCCCGGCCGGCTTTGGACTTGTTCCTTAAATCCAACGCCATCAGGCGCTTCACATAGGCCGCATTGACCAGCGCGCGGGCTACATTAGGATGATTGGGGAAACGTTTGGAGTAAATGGTTACCGCCCGCTCGAAATGCTCGAGTGCCTTCGTATACTCCCCGAAGCGCCGCACAAACCGACCACGAGCGGATTCGATATTTCCGAGCGACAGCACGTGTCCTGTTGTTTTCAATTCCTCCTCGCTTTCGTCGAGAAGTCGGAAAGCGTCTTTTCGCTGTCCGCGTTGGAACAGCATCCAGCTCTCGTGAATCTTCATCCCGGCCACCAGTTTTGGAGCTTTGAGTCTGGTGGCCATAGTTTCCGCTTCTGTAATGTGCTGAAACGCCAACTCGTACTCGCCCTGTTTCCGGTGAGCGCGGGCCTTCCAGAAATAGGCGACGGTGCGGAGGTGAGGATCGACAATGCCCGGGTCTATCTGAAGAATAAAGTCGAAGATAGGCATGGCCCTCACGGCGTCCTCTGACGCGAAGGCCCGATAACCTTCCACCATTTTCAGACAAATGTAGTCGCTGAATCGCATCTGCGCGCGCGACGCGTCGGAAAAGTTCGCAATCAGGTCATCGAGAAACGCTACGTCGCGATAACCGATGTCGACCCACTGCGCAATACAGAAGAGCAAGGAAGCCGCCTGAGGATCGGAACTCTGCAGCCCATCAATATTTCTGCCGAACTTATCGAGCAGCAGGAACCCCTCATCGATTCGGCGGTGGAGAAGCGCGTTGTTTAGCTTGTTCAGCAATACGGTAGAAAGCGGCATGAAAGAAAGTCTATCTGATTCAATCCGATTCGGTCCAGAGAACGATCGGTAAGTTTGACCAACTTACAACTGGAAGACCTTAAAATTCTAAGAAATATGCATGGATGGCGGGTACGCCCCATTTAACCGACACGGTGCGGGCCTTTTGTCTGCTCGTCCGGATTGGCCTAGTGCACCTTGATACAGCTGCCGTCGCCGGGTATGCTCGCCTCACGTGATTGTTATTTTCTGTCGTGGGATGCAACGAAGGCGCCGTGAAACGCTTTCGCCCGCGAAGATCGGAGACGGCATTGGAACGCGTGACGACTACAGCGGAACGAAGGGCATCGGAGGACGCTACAGCCCCTGCCTGGCAGGCCGGTTCTCCAGCCGAGACCTGGACGGATTCGTTAGGGTCCGTAAAACAACTCGTGGAGATGGGTGCGGTGGCGGTCAAACTACCGGAGTGCTTTTACCAAAGAGCCTCCATCGAGCAACCGTTTGGCCCGGTATTACTTACACTCGACGAGGCAGTCAAGAAGCTTGCATCGGCGCGAGAGATCGTACGCGTGCATGGAATGGATATCGGCCTCTTCGCATGCACAGAAGCGCGACGCGCAATGGCAGTCCATAGCGACAGGGATTCGCGTGATCGCAAATATCTCAGTGGGACGACCTATTGCGGGGTCCTCCACACGTACTGCGGGGGACTGGACGCAGCCATCAGTCGTGCTCTCATCTACGCGCCCCAGGCCGACGTGATTTGCTTCAAGAGCGACGTGTCGGACGTTTCCGAAGCTAAAAGATTTGCGGCGGCCCTCCAGGGCGCATTTCCTGAAAAACAGTTGGCGTTCGGCTATTCCCCAAAACCGGATGGCCCCAAGTGGAATGAATTCGACCACACGGCGTTTCAGTCCGAACTTTACAGCATCGGTTTCGTCCACTACTTTTTCACCCAATTCGGCACCGTGGTTTTTCCGCAATTTCCATCGATAAGGCGCTGGGTAATGTTCGATGATGCGCTGGAGAATTCGTCTTTCGGTGGAAGTGTCTCGCATTCCCAGGTTCCGTTCCGTCGATGCACTGAACAAAGTTGAACATCGAGGTCGACGACCGAACGTTGGTCGGAAATCTCAGCAGATACAGGTGAATCCTATGAAAAGCAAAGAGAAATACATCTACCGCTTTGGCAATCGAGCTGTGGATGGCGATGAATCGATGCAGGAATTACTGGGAGGAAAAGGCGCTGGGCTGGCCGAGATGACGCGGTTGTCGATACCAGTGCCCCCTGGGTTTACCATCGGCACCAATACGTGCCGGTATTATCTGAAACACGGCGATTTACCCGCGGAGTTCGCGGGTGAACTGGGAGCCGCCATGCGCTGGTTGGAAGAGTCCGTTGATCGAAATTTTGGTGACGAACAGAATCCATTGCTGGTCAGTGTGCGCTCCGGTGCGGCGATCTCCATGCCGGGAATGATGGACACGATCCTGAACGTCGGTCTTACCCCAGACGCTATAGCAGGCCTGACAAAGAAAAGTGGATCGCTTCGGTTCGCCTTGGACTCCTATCGGCGGCTTCTACAGATGATGGGCACTGTCGTTCTTCAGGTACCGAAGAAGGAGTTCGATGTGGTGCTCGAAGCTGCACGAGCAAAAGAGGGAGTAAGCACCGATTCCGCCCTTTCCGAGGCCGTACTGAAGGACGTTGCCGAGCAGTTCAACCAGGCC
>JBDTBI010000070.1:0-4207 GCA_039924215.1 Acidobacteriaceae bacterium | reverse complement strand
CACCAGCGGGTCAACCTCATGGGGCCCCAAACGCAATTCACGATCGACACATTCGGAGTCCCTCGCAGTGTCTCGCTCGATCCAGACCGCAAGCTACTGCGGAACGGCAGCGCCATGCGGGTCCGCGTGCACATCTTGCTTGGGATGGCAAAGGCCGCCGGAAACGACGACGCCGGTGCGATCCGGGAATACCACGCAGCGCTTGCCCTCAACAACCTCAGCTCGCTGGCCAGCTACCGCCTGGGTGAGGTTTATTTTCGTCAGCACAATTATCAGGCTGCGGAGGACGCATTTCGCAGTGCATTGAACGGCGACGGCGTTCCCAAATGGACGGAGGTGTGGAGCGATCTGCAACTCGGAAAAATCTTCGACGCCTCCGGACAGCGAGACCGCGCCGTCAACCAGTATCGCGAGGCGCAGGAAACCAACGACAACACTTCCGGCGCGCTCAAACTGGCGGATGAGTATCTACAACATCCATACACTCCGCCTCCCGCTCGCTAGATTGCAGTCGGGTGCCTGAAAATTATTTCTGCTCTTCGAGCGCCTTCAGCACATCGGCCATGCTTGGCTGTACCTGCAGAATATAGTCGTGGACACGCTTTCTCTCCTCCGGTACAAGCGAGGGGAGCACCACCAGCATGCGGCGCAGCGTGGTGCCGATATCGTCGGCGTAGTTCATTATGCGAATAGCTTCTCCAGAAAGCGGCATCAATTCTCCTCAAACGATGGGTGGATAGAACACATTGTAGCCTTCCGTCGAAGCGGAATCGGGCCTAATTCAGAATAACGGAACCCGGAACGCTACATCCCGGTCGATTCTCGACTGCGAACGGCACACATTCTATTCTGCGGCGAGATCAGCCTCGTCGTAAAGGCATAGTGAGGACTTGGTCCGCCGCTGCACGCTCTATATGGCTTCGTGAATGGGGTCCGGTATGATTGCTGTCGCCGAATCGACAGGCGCATCCGCTGGCTCTTTCCATCCGTCGCGGTCCGTCACTTCCATCAGCGTGGCCAGTTTTTCCGTGATCCATGGCTGCAATGCATCCTGCCGATACCGCCAACACCAATTCCCGCTCGCCTGCGCCGGCGTATTCATACGCGCGTCGCTGTCCAGTTGCAGCACATCCTGCATCGGGAACAGGCTCAGGCGCGCAACGGAAGTGGCCACGCTGCGCATCATCGCCCAGACGATCCCATCGTCACCGGGATGCAGATACGCCGCAATGGCCGCTCGTTCATTGTCGCTGGTTTGGTGCCACCATCCCAGCGTCGTGTTGTTGTCATGCGTGCCGGTATAGAGCACCATGTTCTCCTCGCAGCGATGGGGCAAATGTATATGCGCGCCGCGATCGCTGAATCCGAATTGCATGACTCGCATCCCCGGCATACCGAAACTCCTCCGCATCTGTTCCACTTCCGGCGTAATGACGCCCAGATCTTCGGCAAGCAATGGCAGGTCGCCAAGCTCCTTATACAAATGTGAAAACAGCTCAGTGCCCAGCGCCTTCATCCAGGTGCCGCGAATCGCCGTCTGGTCTTCCGCGGGAATGGCCCAATAGGATTCAAATCCGCGAAAATGATCGAGCCGCAACAGATCGCACAGCGCCAGCGCGCGGCGGAAACGTGCCACCCACCAATCGAAATCGTTGCTGGCCAGCACATCCCACCGGTAGAGAGGATTTCCCCATCGCTGCCCCGTCGGGCTGAAGTAATCCGGTGGAACTCCCGCCACAAATAGGGAGTTATTTTGATCATCCAGCTCGAAGATTTCCGTATGCATCCAGACATCGGAACTGTCGTAATTTACGAAGATGGCCATATCTCCGATGAAGTGAATCGCTCGCTCAGCGCAATAGGCACGCAGCGCCATCCATTGTTCCTGGAAAAAGAATTGAATCACTTTCCGGATCGTGCGCTCGCGTTCCTGTTCGCTGCGGAACTGTTCCATCGTCGCTTCTATGCGGTGCGCGTAGTCCGCCGGCCAGGTACTCCAGGAGGCATTCGAGTGCCTCAACCGCAACACGCTGAAACTGGCATACCCTTCGATCCAGTATTGATTGTCTCGGCAGAACTGGTCGAAGCGTTCTTTCTGTTCCGGTTGCGCACGATCCAGAAAATTCGCGGCGGCCTGCTCCAACAGGGGTCGTTTGCACGCCTCGGCTTGGTCAAAATTGGTCGGTCCTTCACCGCCCGGTAATCCCTCCAACGCGCCTGGATCGAGCCAACCCTCGGCGGCTAGATTCTCGAGACTGATAAATAAAGGATTTCCCGCGAAAGCGGAGAGCGCCGAATACGGAGAATTGCCGTGGCCCGTCGGGCCCAGCGGCAGCACCTGCCAGTATTGCTGCTTGCACGCCGCCAGAAAGTCCGCGAACCTGTAAGCCTCCGGGCCCAGGTCCCCGATTCCGCCAAGGGAAGGAAGAGAGGACAGATGAAGGAGGATACCGGAAGCGCGTTCGGTAAGCATTGGTTCTCCGTGCGTAGGATAGAAAGGCCAAAGCCTCCCTGTCGAGAAACTGCCTACCTATAGGACGCATCGCAAGTACATAGATACACCGCTCATGCGCAAAACTCTTCCAGTGCAGCGTATGAAAAAGGAGAACCACTCGACCGATTTCCCTGTCGAACTACCGCAACAAGATGAAGTTAGGCATCCGTTCCTAAAAGAAAGGACGCCTAAGAATCGCTGCCATCTCACAGACACAGGGAAACCGTCCTAGACGCCCGATTGAGCGCTCGCCAGCGCCTTCTTGTCGTACCGGATGAGGCCTCGCTGCGCATAATGCTCTTGCAGTGATGTGACAAAAACGGAGAATGCCGTATCGCGCTTTTGCTGTACCAGCTTGTCTCGCGTCGAATCCAGGTTCTGCTGCACCTGTGCGTCGGTAGGCACCTGCTTGTCCAAAATCTTCAACACAACACCGGTACGCTGCGTCACGATCGGACCGCTGATCTCTCCCGGCTTCAGGGTAAATGCAGTCTTGCCCTGCGTACCCATGTCTCCAATATCGGGAACCTGCCCGGTGCTGTCCACCAGATCGCTGGTCATCAAAGTTGCGCCGACTTCCTTGGCCGCCTTCTCCAGCCCATCTTCCTTGGCTTTAATTGCCAACTGCTGGGTTCGGCTGTGCAGCAGAGCGCCAATCTGCTGGTCGCGGAAATCCTCCAGCACGTGCGCCTTGTAATCCACAAACGTAGGAGCATGCGAGGGCACAACGTTCAGCACCTTGAACACCGCGTAGCCTTCTCCGGTGGAGACGGTCGCCGCCGGCGAGTCCGGTTGCATGGTAAAGGCCCGCTTTAGCAATTGCGTCCCATCCGCCAGGCCCGAAACAACACCTTCCGCCTGCAGGCTATCCGCGACAACTACCTGTAGATGATTCTGGTTCGCCATCGTCTGCATGCCATTCTTCTGCGCTTCCGCCTGCAGCCTGGCTACATAATCTTGTGCCGCCCGTGTCTGCGCCTGCTGCATCAAATTCGCCTTGATCTGGTCGTGGACTTCATCCACGGTTTTCGCATGCGCGGGCTTTTTCCCTTCCCCTTGCAGGATATGAAATCCAAATTGCGTGTGGATCACGCCGGACAACTGTCCCGGCTGCAGCGAAAAAGCTGTCTGATCGAACGCCGTAACGGTGGTGCCGCGCTGAATGTAACCCAGTTCCCCGCCCTGCGCCTTACTGCCGGGGTCGTCGGAATCTTTTTTGGCAAGCTCGGCGAAATTTGCGCCGTGCTGTAACTGGTTCAGGATGCCTTCTGCCTTCGCCTGCGCTGCGGCAACGGTTTTCGCATCCGCCTTCTGAGGCACAGAGATCAAAATGTGCCGCACGCGCACTTCCTCCGGCACCATAAATTCCTTCTGATGCTGGTTGTAATATCTCTGGACGTCGGCATCCGTCACCACTGGGGGACCGCCCGGCACCTGGTTCAGCGTGAAAGCGACATATTGCACTTTGCGCGTTTCAGGAATGGCTTTGGCATAGCGCGCCGCATTCTGATCGAAAAACTGCTTCAGTTCCGCATCCGATGGCGTGATCTGCTTGCGCAGCTCACTATCCGACAGCACCGCATATTGGAACTTCACTTTGGTGGCCTGGGTCAGATATGCGTCTCGCACAGCCTGGTTCGAAACCGTTAGGCCGCCGGTAATCAGCGCTTCCAGCCGGTTGATCAGGATCTCTCCTTTCAACTGCTTTTCAAA
>JBDTBI010000069.1:0-11165 GCA_039924215.1 Acidobacteriaceae bacterium | reverse complement strand
ATTTTTGCTTGAAATTGGATTGGAAGAGATTCCCACCAGCATGGTTCCCACCGCACAGGAAGAACTGGCCCAGCGGGTACGCAAGCTGCTGGTGCGCGAGCGGCTGGCGACGGATGCCTTGCAGGTGACAAGCTTCTCGACGCCGCGCCGCCTTGCTGTGCTTGCGGACGGAGTGCTGCCGGAACAGCCGGACCTGGAAGAGGAAGTGACCGGGCCATCGGTGAAGGTCGCGTATAAGGATGGCGCGCCCACCGCAGCCGTGATCGCGTTTGCGAAAAAATCCGGGGTGGAGCTTTCCGCGCTGAAAACCGTTCAGAATGCCAAGGGCGAGTACATCTCGGCCACAGTGCATCGGCGCGGCCACAGTGCCGAGGAGGTTCTCACGTCTAGCCTGGCGGCGGAGATTGGCGGACTCTACTGGCCGAAGAGCATGTACTGGCGCGCTGGCAAGCCGGAGCGCTTTGTGCGTCCGGTGCGGTGGTTGGTGGCGTTGCTGGATGAAGTAATTTTGCCGGTCGAATTTGCCGGAGTGGTCGCTGCGGGCGTCAGCTTTGGCCATCGCGTGTTGCACGGGGACAAGCCGGTTGTGATTCGTTCCCCGCAGGAGTATGTGAAGACGCTGGCTGCGGCCTATGTGGAGGTCGATCCCAATGTAAGGAGACATCGCATCCGCAAGGCGCTGGATGCGGCGACGCGGGAACTTCCCGGCGCGCGCTGGCGCGAGGACGAAGAGCTGGTCGAGATCGTAACTCACCTGACGGAGTGGCCGAGCGTGATTCTGGGCAGCTTTGAGGCCAGCTATCTGGACCTGCCGGAAGAAGTGCTGGTGACGGTGATGCGGGACCACCAGAAGTATTTCGCCGTGGAAGATGCGGAGAGAACCTTGCTGCCGAATTTTCTGGCGGTGCTGAATCTGGAAGTGGACGCAACGGGAGCGGCCGTCATCCGCCACGGCAATGAGCGGGTGCTGCGGGCGCGATTCAACGATGCGCGATTCTTCTGGGATGTCGACCAGAAGATTCCGCTGATCAATCGGGTGGAGATGCTGAAGCAAGTGACGTTCCAGAAAGATTTGGGCAGCTACTGGGACAAGACCGAACGAATCCGCAAGGTTGCAAGCCAGATTATCGATCGGTGCGATCCGCCGCTGTTTGATGGAAGCGCAATCAAGTTGAAAACATTTTCCGGTGGGGTGGATGAGGCAGCATTGCTGGCCAAGACCGACCTGACGACGGAGATGGTGAAAGAATTTACGGAGCTGCAGGGCGTGGTGGGCGGCTTGTATGCCCGAGCACAACGCCTGCCGGATGGTGTGGCGAGGGCGATCTATGACCACTACAAGCCGACATCGCAAACGGATTCCATCCCGACGCTTCCGGCCGGTTCGATTGTTGCTCTTGCGGACAAGATCAGCACGATTGTGGATATGTTTGCCATCGGTCTGCAACCGACAGGGTCAAAAGATCCATTTGCGTTGCGACGCGCTGGAAATGGAGTGATTCGCATCCTTACTGAGGACAAGCAGCTTGGCAGCCGACTGCATCTGGAAAGTGTCTGCTGGGCGGCGATGCAGGAGACGCGCGCCCTGCACGATGAGTCCTTGCGCAGCGCGATTTACAGCTTTTTGCTGGATCGATTTGAATTCTATCTGCAGGAATCGCGAAAGGTTCATCCGCAGGTGGCGCGTGCTATACGTCGTGCCGGTACTGCGGGCGATTTGCAGGGAGTCGGCGGGCAACTGATTGCCTATGGAAAGATTGTCGGTTTCGCGGAAGAGTTGAACGGTCAGGTGGGCAGCCCGGACGTGCTTGCAGTGGCCGGATTGCTGAAGCGTGCCGCGAACATTCAACGGCAGGCTAGAGACAAAGGCATGCAGTTTCCACCCGTAGAAACTCCGGAGCTATTGACCGACGTAGCGGAGCAGGAACTTGCGCGGCAGGTGACCGAGGTGGATGCGCAAATTCAGAAGAGCTACGGCGAAGGAAAATACGGCGAAGTCATCGCAGCGATTGCCGGTCTGCAACCGGCGCTGAATGCATTTTTCGATTCTGTCATGGTGATGGTGGACGACGCACAGGTCAGGGACAATCGTCTTGCGCTACTATCGCGAACCGAGTCTGTGGTTCGCTGGGCAGCAGATTTTTCCGAGCTGGCTTCGATATAAGGCAGGTTACAGCTATGGCGGAGCCGCATCCCATCTTCTCCGCAAGGAGCACGGAGGATGAGGCCCTCAGGTTCCACAGCTATGGCGTCGCCTGCATTCCACCATCTGTGAAAATGCTTTAATTCAGCCGCTGCAGACGGGCGATCAGCTTTTGTGCCAGATTGTCTTCGCTTTCGGTCCACAGCAAACGACTCTCAACGCCGCAATTCTTTTCCACTTCCGTGGTGAATGCAACCAGCTTCTCGATATTCTTCTGAACATAGATTTGGTCATCTTCAGGGAGCGGAATGTCTTCGCACAGAAATGGGGTATCCTGTCCCAGATCGATGCGGATGTGGCCATTCTGTTCAAAGCTGCCTTCGTCAAATTGCGGTCCCAGGCCGACTACATGTACGAGGCGCACTTCTTCCTTCCAGACGGGATCGAGAATACCGTCGCTCTCCGGGTACCAAAGTTTCCAGGGCAGCTCAAATTCATACGCGCTGTCTTCATGCAGCACCTCTGTGGCTTCCTCCACGGCCTGCTCCGGCGTTACGGGCTCCCCTTGTTCGGCCACATACGTGCGCTGGAATGCGGGCGATTGTTGCCAGTCGAGCGGGTAGACAGTGGCAGCGGTGACCATGGTGTGCGGCAAATGCCGCATGATCTGGGTGAGCTTTTCCGGTAGGGACGTGAAGCGGAAGTTAGGAAACCACAGGCTGTAATAGAGAGAATCTGCCATGGTTCCATTGTAGTGTTTCCGCCCTTCAGAACCGGCTTGAAATGAGAAGATGGTGGTATGCGCTGGACAGTCGATCGGCTGCGCCTGGGAATCGTCATATTGGCTGTGGTCCTGCTTTTGTCCATCGTGGGGTCCATCCTGTATGGACGATGGCGTGTTCGCCATCTTGCCCAGGATCTTCCTGCGCGGCTTGGAATCCAGATTCAACAGACCACTCAGGGGTTTGTCCTGTCAAAGACGGAACAGGGCCGCACGATTTTTACGCTACATGCGGCGCGCGCCATCACTTTTAAGACTGGCGGCCTGGTGTCCCTGCGTGATGTCCGGATCGATATGTATAGCCGCGAGGACAACCAGGCCGACACCATTGAGGGAAAAGATTTTGAATATGATCGTCTGACCCAGGTCGTGAGCGCCCAGGGAGAGGCGCATATCGCGCTGCATGTTCCTCCATCCGGTGCTGGCCTGGAGGCTGGGAAAAAGCAGGGTGCGCCGGTCATTCACGTCACAACGCACGGGCTGATCTTCAATCAAAAGACTGGCGTGGCGACATGCAGCGGCGAAGTGGACTTTCAGTTTTCCGATTCCAGCGGCCACGCGATGGGCGCGGAATACGATTCGCAACAAGGGCATCTCCTGCTGCAATCCCAGGTCGTGTTCGCAACGGTTATGCGGGGCAGGCCCAGTGTCATGCATGCGTCTCAGGCTACGTATGACCGCGATGCGAGCCAGGTCTACCTGCTGCAGCCTCGCTATTCCTCGCGCACGCCGCAGGGAGATGAGCAGGGAAGCGCCGGCAACGCGACGGTGTTTCTGCGCCCAGACGGCTCGGCGGAAGAGGTGGATGCGCAGCATGCAGTGGACATCACTGCCGCGGACGGGAACAGCGTACGGTCCGCCGTGATGCATGTGCGGTTGAGTGAAACAAGCCAGCCGCAGGAAGCGCGTTTTCTGGGAGGCGTTCAGTTCTCGCAAAATCAGCCAACCCAGCAGACCGCCGGGGGTGGCCGCGAGGCTGTTGTGGACTTTGATGACAGCGGTCATCCGAGCCGCGTCACCCTCGACGGAGGCGTGCAATTTCAGCAACAAGTCCATGCCGAGAAGAGCGTTCTCCATCGCACCCTCGCGGCAACCCATCTGGTCTTGCAGCTGCTGCCGGAGCCTGGCGGGCAGGCGCAGTTAGACGCGGCGGAAGCGACCGGCAACGCGGCATTCACCTCGCAGAACACAACCCCGGGCCATCCTACCCAAAAGACGAGTCTCGCAGCCCAGACATTGAAGGCAAAATTCCTGGCCGGAAATATGGTCCAGCGTCTTGACGGGACCGGGCAAACGCAGATGAGCATGGTCGCAGCTAATGGGGATAGCAACACAGGTACTGGAGATGCACTGAGCATCGACTTCGCGACCGGAGAGCCCGCGCATCCTAAAAAGCATTCAACAAGGCATGCGGAACCGCAGCGAGTTTCCGCCGCTGCTCTCCAGACGGTTGCGACAACTGGGAAGCGGGGTCCGCACGATGCGTTGCGTGAGCAATCGATACGGACCGCGGTACAGACGGGGCACGTGGTGCTGCAGCAGACGTCCGCAAATGGAAAGAGCGGTCGCCACCCATCGAACCCAGCTACAGAATTAACTGCAGGATTCACTGCGGGATCAACTACAGGATCAACTCTGGGCCCGCAAATCTCTACGGTGACCGCAGCCCGAGCAGAATATGACGGAACACGCGACACAGTAACGCTTACGGGAGAACCGGAATTTCACGATGCGACGATGGAGATGGCCGCTGACCGATTCGAGGTGCAGCAAGCCTCTGGAAGAGTGTTGGCCTCCGGTTCGGTGAAAACAACACTGAGTTCCGGCAGTGAAGCGCTCCGTTCCGGCGGGCGGTCCGGGGCTTTGTCCGGAGGGTTGCTGAGCGGCGATCTGCCTGTCCATGTGATTGCGCGGCAGGCGTTGCTGCTGCGCGATGCGCAGAAGGCCATTTTTACCGGGCAGGCGCGATTATGGCAGGGCGGCAACACGGTGGAGGCGCCTGTCATTGAGGTGTCGCAGAAGATGCAGACTCTGTCGGCGTACGGCAAGGGTACCTGCATCGAGTGCGTACACAGCACGTTCCTGGAACAGTCTGTAGAACCGGCCCAGCCGGTGAGAGGGACGGTTTCGACCGGCAGTCGGGGCGGAGGCAGCGGGCCCTCGACTTTGCGCGTGCTCAGTGGGCGGCTTCTATATTCGTATGCCGAACGCAAAGCCAGCTTCTTTGACCGCGTGGAGGCCATCGGTTCCGCCGGCGATCTGTTTGCGGACCATGTCGATGTGTTTCTAACCCCTGTCCGGCCCCATCTTCCCACGACGCCGAGTCCCAATCTGGCAGGAATTGGAGGAAAAGTTTCTTTCCAGCGCAACAATGTCTCGCAGTCTTCCGTTGAAAGGATTGTAGCCATGGGACAGGTGCGGCTGATTCAGCCGGGAAGACGCGGTACCGGATCGAAACTGGAGTATACGGCGAATGACGGACAATTTGTGCTGACCGGAGATCACGAGAGTCCGCCGGAGGTAGTCGATGCGAACCATGGAACGGTGACAGGGCAAGAGCTGACATTTGCATCGCAGACACAGGCGATAATAGTAAGCGGAACTTCCAACAACGCAACCACCACGAAGACACGGGTCCAAAAATAAACATGCAGCGGCTTTCGACTGACCAGTTGGCCAAGAACTATCGCGGTAGACAAGTGGTGCGAGGAGTCTGCCTGGAGATTCACAAGGGGGAAGTCGTGGGCCTGTTGGGGCCGAACGGAGCGGGGAAAACGACGACCTTTTACATGATCGTCGGCCTGGTGCAACCCGATTCCGGACGGGTGATGGTTGGCGATCGTGATATTACGCATCTGCCCATGTATCTGCGTGCCCGCAATTTCGGGATCAGCTACCTGCCCCAGGAACCGTCGATTTTTCGCAAGCTTACGGTGGAAGAAAATATTCTGGCCGTCCTGGAAGTGCAGCGCAGCGGATTGCAGCAGCGGCGGGCTCGCATGGAGCGTCTGATCGAGCAACTGAGTCTGGGCCATGTGAGGAAGACGCGCGGCTACGCGCTTTCCGGCGGAGAGCGCAGACGGGTGGAAATTGCCCGCTGCCTGTGCATCGAGCCGAACTTTATTCTGCTGGATGAACCTTTTTCGGGAATCGATCCAATTGCCGTGCATGATTTGCAGGACATAATATTCGACCTGAAAGCCAGTGGGTATGGCGTGTTGATTACGGACCACAATGTGCGGGAGACGCTCACGGTCACGGACCGCGCTTACATCATCAACGAGGGCAAGATTTTTCGCGCCGGAACGCCAGAAGAACTGGGCAGCGATCCAGAGGTGCGGCGCGTGTATCTGGGGGAAGGGTTCGCGTTGAGTTAGACCGGTCTGCCTCCGACCGTCACGAACCGGCCTCGAGGCCCCTCAGAGCATCCAATACCGACGATGGGTTGTACGGGGATATACCGGGTGCATGCAATTTGATTGCAATTTCTATAAATAGTTGATAGCAAGTACTATACCCATTTGATTCTGCGGTTCCGGCGGCATTCGGGAATTGCCCGCATGTACACTGAACCTAACTTTATTCGTCCACCTGGAACTCTGTCATGGCTCTTCTTCAACCCCGGCTCAATCTAAAGGTCTCGCAGAAGCAGATCCTCACGCCGGGCCTGGTTCAGATGGTCAGCCTGCTGGCCCTGAACAAGCAGGAACTGAAGGAGATGATTGATGCCGAACTCCTGGAGAACCCGGTCCTAGAGGAACTGGAAGAAACAGTTTCGCTGGCGGAGGACGTCCGCACTCCTGAAGAAGGCGTCGTAGCGGGTGAGGAAAAGGCAGTAGCAGGCGAAGAAACGAAGGAGGAGCGCGATCCGTTCGATGAGATCGATTTTGGCTCCTACTTCCAGGATTATCTGGATCCCGGCTACCGCACGCCGCAAAGCACGGAGATCAGCGAAAAGCCTTCTTTCGAGAATTTTCTTTCCACGCCCACAACCCTGACTGACCATTTGACGTGGCAACTGGGGGCGCTGCACCTTACCCATGGCGTGCGCGAGGCTGCGGAACTGGTGATCGGCAATCTGAATGAGGATGGGTACCTCACAGCCAGCGATGAAGAGTTGTTGGCGGTGCTGGCCCAGCAACATCCCCGCGCCTGGCCGTCCGATTCCCATGCCCAGGCGGGGAATGCGGATGCGGCCGCCGGGAATGGGTTCGCGGGGGCGAGACCGCCGGATGGAAGTACCAGTGCAGCGAATGGAACGGACAGGCTGGGGTCGAATCATGCAACCGTTGAGTTCCAGCACGCCCCCAATGGCCATGTGGAACGGTCGCAATTTTCGCCGGCGTTGAAGCGCGACCTCGCCGAGGCTCTGGACATTGTGCGGACGTTCGATCCCATTGGAATTGCCGCACGAGATTTACGCGAATGCTTGCTGGTACAGCTGGATGTGCGCTCCCAGCAGGCCGATGAGTTGGCCGGAGCTGTCCAACTGGCCGCGGCTGCCGATAGCACCGACTATGCTGACAACCCGCAGCAGGCCCATGGAGCCGTAGCGGAACAGGCCCAGTCGGGAGCCAGTGCGGCGGTCACGGCGTTGGCGCGGCGGATTATTGACGAATTTTTACCGAATCTATTAAAGCGCGATATCCGGGAATTGGCCAGGTTTACCAGCAGTACGCAACCCGAGGTGCAGCTGGCAATCGAGTCGATTCGCGGCCTCGATCCGAAACCGGGCCAGCGCTATAATCGCGAGCAAGTGCGGCTGATCGAACCCGATGTCGCGTTTCAAAAGCGCGATGACGAATACGTCATTTTGCTCAATGACGATGAGATGCCGAGCCTGCGTTTGAATCGGGGCTATCGTCGCATGTTGAGCCAGGAGGGCACCGAGCGCGAGGTACGCGATTACGTAAAAGAGCGGTACCGCTCTGCCGTCCAGTTGATGCGAAACATCGAACAGAGGAAGAACACAATTCTGCGCACGTGTGAAGTGATCGTCCGTCGCCAGAGGGAGTTTTTGGAGCGCGGCGTAGATGCGCTGAAGCCCATGATGATTAAAGACGTGGCCGAAGAAATTGGCGTGCATGCATCCACCGTGAGCCGGGCTGTTGCCAATAAATATGTGCATACGCCGCAGGGAGTGTTTGAGCTGCGCTTCTTTTTCTCAGAAGGCGTCAATGGTCCGGAAGGGTCGGACACGCCGCTGTTGCTGCTGAAGCGCAAGGTGAAGAAGATGATTGAAGAGGAGGATTCCAGCAAGCCTCTGACCGATGATGCCATTGCAAATCTTCTGCAATCGCAGGGAATTGCGGTGAACCGGCGCACCGTTGCCAAATATCGTGAGGACATGGGGATTCCCAGTACCCACCAACGTCGCGTACGCATCTGAATGCAATAGAAGCTGTCTCATAAAGAGTGAAGCGGCTTCGGCGGACGACCTGAGACACGCTCTGATTGAGGGTCATATCAGGGTTTCGAACGATTTTTAGGTTTATAAGGCAGCGTCAAGTGGACGAATCAAGAAATCTACCTTGGGAAGGAAGATCATGGATTCTGAACTCACTGGCAGAAATGTAAAAGTCACTGGAACCCTGCGCAGAATGGCAGACGAGGGTCTGGCTCGCATTGAGAAAATCGTCGGCAGCGGCGCTAGCGCGCATATTATTTTGCGCTCGCAAAAACATGCCGAATCCGCTGAAGTGACTGTGTCTGCACGGCAGCAGAAGGTGGTGGGTGTGGCCGAGGCGCCAGATCTTGCCGCTGCCCTGCGGACTGCTCTGGAGAAGGCAGAGAAGCAGGCGATTCGCCACAGGAAAAGCAAGGTGGAAAAAAAGCGCCAGGTCAAGCCGGCTCTCCCGGAGGTTCCTTCCGATCAGGCGTCACTCTCCGCAGGCAAGAATGGCAAGCAGGCCGTGTCGGAAAAGAAGAAGCTATCCGGGGCCCACGTTGTGCCCCACCCGGAAGCCATGGCCGAGCGGCCCATGACGCTTGAAGAAGCGGTGAAAGAGGCGGAGTCTGGCGATCGGCAGGTATTTGTCTTTCGCGATCTGGCGGGCGATCTGAAAGTGCTGCACTGCGCCGGCGATGGCCTTGTGCGTCTCACAGAAGTTTCCTGATGCCAGAAACCGCTGCGAAAGAAATCCTCGGTTTCATGGCGCGGTTTGATCGTACACTTTGGCTCCTATCCGCACGTCTCCGAACATTGTTCTGAACTGAAGAGGGCCGATGACGCGCACTGTCGACAAGAAGCGATCGAAGCCAAAATCTGCCGAGAAACAGGACAGGAAAAAACTGCCGAAGGATGCCGCCGATTTTCTAGCGTCCCAGGCTGCCGCGCGCTCCGGTTCCAAACGTCATCGCAATAGCGAGGCCAAACGGCCGCTGGCAGAGAATGAGCTTGTCATTGTGACAGGCATGTCAGGCTCTGGAAAACTATCCGTACTGAAGGCTTTTGAAGATCTGGGATATTATGCGGTGGACAATTTGCCGATCGATTTGATCCCGGCCTTTGCCGACCTGATCCGCCAATCTCCAGAGACGAACCGTGCCGCGCTGGTGGTGGATGTGCGAGAGGGTTCCCACCTCGACCGCTTTCCGGCGATTCTGCGCGAGGTCCGTAAAACAACTTCCACCCGGCTACTGTTTCTGGAAGCTTCCGACGATGCACTGTTGCGGCGGTTTTCCGAAACCAGGCGCCCGCATCCTTTGAGCCGCATCGATACCATCCGGCGCTCCGTCCAGTCGGAGAGGAAATTGCTGGAGCCGCTGCGGAATATTGCTGACGTATGCATCGACACGACCAATTTCAACGTGCATGAATTGCGCGCCCACATCAACGGATTGTTTCAGCCGGAGAGCGGCGAGAAAAACCTGCTGATTTCCACCATCAGCTTTGGGTACAAGAATGGCGTGCCCCAGGAAGCTGATCTGGTCTTTGACGTGCGCTTTCTGCCCAATCCGCATTTCATTCCAAAGTTCCGTCCGTTGACGGGCCAGGACCAGAAGGTGGTCCGCTATATCAACAAATTCCCGGAGACCAAGGAATTTATTAAGAAGGTCCATGATTTACTTTTGTTTTTGTTACCGCATTACGTGCAGGAAGGCAAGAGCTATCTGAGCGTCGCGTTTGGCTGCACCGGCGGCCAGCATCGCTCCGTGATGATGGCGGAGAAGATGCAGGCGCTGCTGCAGGCCGACGGATACCAGGTAAAAACGATCCATCGCGATATGCCGAGGTAGGCAATCCGCTACATCAACTGCACTGCATCCACATCCACCGTAAGATGCCTGCGTGGAATTTCCGCCGACTCCGCGAAGAGCAGCATCTGCCGCACTGCGGCGGCGAGTTGCTTGCGGCTGGATGCCTTCAAAATCAGATGGAAGCGGTGGATGCGTTTGATGCGCCCGATCGGCGCAGCCGCCGGACCCAGCACGCGGACGCCGGGAAAGGTTTGGTGCTGAAACCATTGTCCCAGTCGGCTGGCCCACTGCGACGCCTTCGCCGGATCGGTGTGTTCAATCAGAATATTAGTGAGCATGGCCGACGGCGGATAGTGCAGCAGGCGGCGATAGCGTAGTTCCTGCTCGACGAAGCCCAGATAGTTATGCTCTGCGGCGCAACGGATGGCGTAGTGGTCCATGTGGTTCGTCTGCACCAGGACGCGTCCCGGCAATTCGCCGCGGCCCGCCCGTCCAGCCACTTGCGTCAGCAATTGAAAGACGCGTTCCGCGGAGCGAAAATCCGGCATGCTGAGCCCCTGGTCTACGCCGATGACGCCGACCAGGGTGACACCATGGATGTCGTGTCCCTTGGCGATCATCTGGGTGCCCACGAGCAGGTTGACTTCTCCGCTGTGCAGGCGCGCGAGCATGCGCTCATAGTCGTGATGGCTGCGCATCGTGTCGCGGTCCATGCGGGCAATGTGCGCGTGGGGAAACATTTCCTGCAGGCGTTCTTCACCCTGCTGCGATCCAACGCCGAAAAAATACAGATGCTCGCTTTCGCATTTCGGGCAATGTTTCGGGACGGTCCGGCGAAAGCCGCAGTAATGACATTCCATGCGTTGAAGGATGGGCGAGTGCAGGCTTTCTTCCGCCGTGGACTTGTGATGGGTGAGGGCGATGGCGCAGTTGTCACATTCCAGCTTTTCGCCGCAGGCACGGCACATTACGACGAAGGAATATCCGCGCCGGTTCAGCAGCAGGATGGCCTGTTCGCCGCGACCGAGGGTTGCTTCCATC
>JBDTBI010000068.1:0-18885 GCA_039924215.1 Acidobacteriaceae bacterium | reverse complement strand
TAACAGCGGTTGTCTGGAATCCAATACGCAAGATGTTTTATGCTGCTGTCCAATTTCACGGATATTATCAGTCTCCAGACGGGGCGACATGGACGCGGATGGCGAATCAGCCGGGCACGGCCCTGAGCGCAGGAAATTGCCCATTCTCTTCGCAAAGTAATTCCTGCAGCATTTTTCGGGGCGTGCTGGCGGTACAGCCAGTTTCAGGCGATATGTTCGCTCTGACGGTTGGGACGAGCGCCTTGGGGCTAAATAACGTAGATCAGGGCTTGTGGCAGGATGTCTGCAATGCCGGTCCGAACGGGTGCGCAAGCTCAACGGTAGAGTTTGGAACAAAGATTTCTGATACGGCACTGGATGCTGCAAACGGAACGATCCCCAACGGGACCTACAACTTAGTCCTGGCTTCGGTTCCAAATGGTACGGACACGCTTCTGTTTGCCGGAACGCAGGACGTCTTTCGTTGCAGCTTGGCCGCCGGCTGCCTTTGGCGCAACACTACCAACACAAACAGCTGCGTTTCCGGGCACGTGCCGCCAGCGCAACACGCAATTGCGTTCCTAAGTCCGCCAGCTGGAAAAACATCCCCCTTGTTGTATTTCGGCAATGATGGAGGATTATGGCGATCAACAGATGGAGTGGATCAGACGGGCGCACCATGTGCTTCGAGTGACACCGTGCATTATCAAAACATGAATGATGGCTTAGGTTCGCTGGCGGAAGTAACGGGGCTGGCAAATAGCGAGAGCGATGCGAGTGTACTGCTGGCTGGGTTTGGGGTGAACGGCAGCGCTGCAATGACGACGAGCGGCCAGGCAGCGTGGCCGCAGCTTGCAAGTGGCGAAGGTGGGATGACCGCTATCGACCCGACCAATCCGGACAATTGGTACGCGACGCTGGGTCCCTACGTTGCGATTGGGCAATGCACGCAAGGGACAAATTGCACGACCGGCGATTTTGGCGCTGCGCCTGCAATTGGTTCCACTGAAACGAGCGGTGATCAGTCGTTGCTATTCGCGCCCTATGCGCTGGATCCAGCGGACAGCTCGAACATGCTTGTGGGAACTTGCAGAGTCTGGCGCGGTCCTTCGAGCGGAAATGATGGGAGCGGTGGCGATACGTGGACTGCAGCAAATGCCATTAGCCCCATGCTCGACGGACACACGCAGCCAATTTGCAATGACAATGCTCTCATTCGATCGCTGGCCGCCGGGGGCGCGAACGTGCAGCCAGGAACGGGAGCCGAACACAACGGCTCGCAGGTACTCTACGCCGGTATGGCGGGGCTGCTGGATGGTGGAGGCGCTAGCGTAGGCGGCCATGTGTTTTCGACAAAATCTGCAGACACCGCAAACGGAATGACGGAATGGACTGACTTGGCGCTGTCTCCAGTCGCAAATGAACAGAGTTATAGCGGGATTTTCAATCCATCGCGCTTCGATGTCTCGTCCCTCTTTGTGGACCCGCACGACACCACCGGCAACACGATTTATGCAACGATTCAGGGCTTTGGAGTTCCCCATCTCTATTTGTCGACGGATGGGGGAGCGGACTGGATCAATATCACAAAAAATCTACCGGATCTTCCGCTGAACGATGTACTGGTAGATCCGAACAATTCAAATGTGGTCTATGTTGCTTCCGATGGCGGGGTATTCGTCACAGAAAATATCGCTGATTGTGAACTGAGTGGGGGCCAGTGCTGGAACATCCTGGGAACAGGTCTGCCGTTGGCGCCGGCTATCAAACTTGCCTCGACGCTTGCAGATGGAGGGTTTCTTCGGGTGGGCACCTACGGGCGGGGAGTCTGGCAGATTCCATTGCTGAGCGGTATGCCGCAGACCACGATTACTTTGAACACTGCGACATTGACATTTGCAGGGCAACAGCTACAGACCGTAAGCAGTCCTCAAATCATCACCGTCACCAATACGGGAAGCATCGCTCTTACGATCAGCAGTGTGACGATCACTGGCGATTTTCTGGAAACCGACGATTGCAGCAGCCCCATTGCGCAAAATGATACGTGTCAGATCTCTGTGACGTTTAATCCTTCGACATCTGGAACGCGCACGGGGACACTGACGGTCTCCGGCAATATCGCAGGAGGCCAAGAGAACGTGGGACTAAGCGGCACAGGCACGACCCAATCTCCTGTTGTTCTGCTCCCAAACAATGTGAACTTTGGCGGACAGCAGATTGACACAACATCCGCCACGCAACAGGTAACCGTCTCAAACACAGGAACTACTTCTATCGCTCTCACGTCAGAGGGTGTTACCGGATCCTTCGCAATCCAGAACAACACATGTTCCAGCACTCTGCCACCGAATACCGGGTGTACCCTCGCCATCGTATTTCAACCCACACAAACAGGGTCTGCAAGCGGTGTACTGACCGTTGTCACAGGCCAGGGGACTGAGACTATCGGCCTGGTCGGATCGGGAGAAAACCCCGCGACAGACACCTTATTACCGACTTCGCTGACCTTTCCTTCCACCTTGGAAAATACGGCGAGCGCACCCCAGACCATCACTCTGCAAAACAGCGGCGAAACCCCGCTCACCGGAATTCAGGTGCAAACGACCGGTGATTTCCAGGTCGTGAATGGATGCAGCTATTCGCTGAACGCACAGTCCACATGCAGCTTAACAGTGCGCTACACTCCTCATGCCGCCGGCGCGGAAACGGGAAGTATTACCGTAACAGACAACGTGCGTATCCAAACCATTCCCTTAGGTGGGACAGGAACCGCACCCGCAACAGACACTTTATCGCTAACGTCATTGGTGTTCCCCGCGACTCCAGTTGGGCACAACGCACCCTCACAAACGGTGACATTGACCAATTCCGGCGATGTAGTCCTGGCAGAGTTGAGTATCCACTCGATCGGCGATGGATTTGGCGAGACCAACACTTGCGGCACTGCACTCGCAGCCAAATCCATCTGTACGATTACCGTAACTTTCCAAGCCACAACCGCTGGAAATGCAGCCGGACAAGTAGACGTTGCCGATGCGATTCGAACCCAGGTAATTCCATTGACCGCCTCGGGAGAAACTCCTGCGGAAGATAACGTCTCTCCGTTGTCGCTCAATTTTGGGAATCAGGCAGTAGGCACTACCAGCGCGGTGCAAACGATCACGATTAGCAATAACGGGCAGGCCCTTTTGTCCGGACTTAACCTGCAATCTGGAGATCCGAACTTCGTCTTCACTACAACTTGCGGAACAACACTGCAAGAAGGAAGTTCCTGCGCCATTCAAGTTTCCTTTAAACCTCACGCAGCCGGTGCCGATAGTGGAACCCTAACCATCACAGATGCAAGCCGGACGCAGCAAATCCCATTGAATGGCGTTGGGGAATTGCCCAACATAACACTAACTCCTGGATATTTAGATTTTGGAATAGTTGGTCTCCAGATTTCTTCTCCAACACAGTCACTTCTACTGAGCAATGGAAGTAACGACACCCTTACGGGGATATCAATTGCAACGAGTGGACCGTTCTCTGAAACCAGCAACTGTGGCACCAGCTTGCCCTCAGGTGCCAGATGCAGTCTGTTTTTGGTATTTACACCGAATATTACAGGCCATCAGAGCGGAACCATCACAATCGACAGCACGAATGGAGCGACCATGGTGACACAACTGGCGGGAGATGGTATTTCCTTTCAACTGTCGCCTACCAGCCCCACAACCGTGTCTGTATCTAGCGGCAATGCAGCCAGTTATTCCATGGAACTGATACCGGCAAGCGGATCAATTGGCAATGCAACCCTGAGTTGCAGCAATCTTCCTCCGAACTCAACCTGCACAGTGTTGCCTTCCAGCGCGACCCTCCTGAACCCATCTAACATCCAGATAGCCGTAGCTACGGGCGTTGGTGGCCCAGCGCAGGTACGCCGCGCCGGTATGCTAGGGCGTCTCCCATGGCCGCTTGGGCTGTGCCTGGTGGTTACACTGCTTTGGCCTACGCGATGTCGCTATGTATGCCTTCAACCGCGGATACGTCGTATCCTAACGGTCATCCTTTTGGCACTACTTATCGGTGGAACAGGCGCTTGCGGGAGAGGCGGCGGGCTGCTGGGACCCGGAAATTCAACCCCATTGCCGAATAACTCAACAACTCCCCCCGGAACATACACTGTCATCGTGGCGGCAGAGGCTGGTGGCCTTAAAAAGAGCGTGGCTTTGACCGTAGAGGTACGGTGATAATTCTGAATATTGATTTTAAAAGTATTTTTCCTCAAATTATCTAGTCGTAACGGCTGGCCCATGGGCGCGACTCAATGTTTGAGATAATCGATAGCGATTTGTGCAACGGTGAGCAACACGAAGAATGCGCCCACTAAACCTTTCATCCTCTGCAAATATAATTCGTGCTGCTCCATTCTCTGTTCAAGCATTGTCAGCCGTCCCGGCTGCCCCAATCCAATTAAGGAGCCCATTTGGCTCTTGAGGGCCGCTAAGTCTGAAAGCACCGTCGCTTCAAAATCATCCATCTGGATACATCCTCACCATCAGTGTTCAGTAATTTAAGAAACCGCGATATTCGTAAAGATTGCGCTTGAGATTCGTGAATATAACGGAGGATTCGATCCGTCATACATTCGGATATAAAATTGTTCTTCATCGGCAGAACGAGAGATCGTAAAGGTTGCTGTTGGGCTGCGCAACACCATATTCTCATTCACGTTGGCTCCAAATGTATAATCCCGGCTCCGAACCTCAAATCCTCCGTTCTCAGGAGGAGTCGCATTTGTATTGACGGTAATTGTCGTAGCGTTAATTGAAGTCACCTGCAACGCATTTAGGTTTGCAAGATGTGCTCCTGGAGCGGTTTGCGGTGCCTGGGGCAAATAGACTTCAGGGGAAATGGTGTCGGTTAGCTCCATAGCGATAGTCTCTGCCCAGTCATTGGCAAATTCTACCGTGTAATTCAATACTTCAGGAAAACTGCTTGTAGACTCGATTGAAATTTTGCGCACGATGACATTCGCATTAAATCCTGCCGCTGAAGGATTAAAGTCGAGTGCATCTCCAGGCCAGATGTCCGACTGATCCTGCAGATTGTAATAGGTATATGTTCCCTTCCATACTGCGGATGGATTCGTCGAGAAATTGAGCAAGGCCTGACAGGCATTCTCGCAGTCCGTGGAACTTCTAGCGGGCGGCCGGAGGATGTGTCCAACCCATTGAGAGACGGTGGGTGCGCCACTCCCGCCCTCCTGAGCAATGGCGTTATTTGCCAATCGGGCAACCGATGGCGCCGACACTCGATACGTAACAGCTAAAGTCTCGCCTGGCTGTGGAGTTGCAAGCTTGTAGAAATGAAGAAATCCCTGCCTGAAGACGTTGCAATCGGCGCCTTGCGTATTGCTACCAATCCTCCGCGTGAAAGAAGCGCCGCTGGAGGGTGTGCTCACAACCCAAATTGTCCCTGGCCGGGTAATTCTAAAATACCCGATATTTCCTTGCAGATTCCAGCTATTTACGCAGGCGAAGGATGCGATTGCCGGTGAAGAGGAAATCGTGCCATCGTACAAAATTGTGGAGCCGATATTGACGTAGGGTAGCAACGCCATATCCTGCAGTTCAAACAATAGATGCAATGGCGACTGTACTGTACCGCCTCCATAGACTGCAGGCCCACCACTTCCATAAGAAAAATAGCTATTCAGCATCCGCTGCAATTCACTGCTGTAAACGTGGATTCGGAGGATGTATGTATGTCCGGCTTCCATTGTGAAAACCGTCCCAATTTCGTTCCCTTCCACCAAGGGGACAAGGATCGTGTTCGCGCCGCTCGTTCGCGCCCTATATCCGGCAATGCAATTGGCAATGCCTATTGCTCCGGTATAGAGGCCACACAGAATGCCATCACTTCCACTATTCAATTGAACGAAACCCGACTCAATGATTATTTCCCCACCGAGTTCAATAGGATCGATTGTGGTGAGGGTCGTCGTACCGTCCGTGCCCGCGCCCCCAGTCAAGGCCAGACCGCCACCGCTGGGGTTCAAATAGCCCCCTGCGTCGTTCACCTGCCAAATTGTTGTATTCAGGCTTGCAGAGGTGAATTCTTCGTCCAATAAAATCGGCCGGACAACTCGATATGGTTCGCGCTGCAATTGGAAGAGGACTGTGGCCCCGTCGCCTTCAAACAGTTCCGTCACGTATTCCATAGGCTCGATTAAACCCGTAATCGTGACATCGTTGACAACCTGCTTCGCATTGGTTGCACTTAACGCACCATAAGCGAGCGTGCCTACGGTATCGCTCATGTTGTGAACGGTCGAGCCCACAGGCGCCAAGGTTAGCTGTCCATTGAGTACCCGATAAGCTGCTCTCGCCTGGTTTGCGAGTGCCGCAATATTTTCTGACCATGGCTGATCCGGCATCGGCTCAAAAATTCCTATAGTTCCAACATCTTCCAACCCGTTCATTTGAACCAACGTAGGATTGACTCGGTTTGTCAGTCTACCGACCATTTCGCCTGCAGTCTGTCCAAGTAGCGGTGCTGTTTGTGGCACGGCATCTCGGTTCAGCAGCCAATCCTCACTCAACGCGTTCACCGCTACACGATACTGAGGACCAGTGGAGTTGTAGCCCACAAAGACAGGTTCTGCCGCCGAAAGCAGATAACCGGTAAATAAAAATGTGCCATTATCCGCAGTAATTACAACAAAGCCGTTCGCGGCTGGCTTCGGCAACCCATGGCTCATGCAATCCAGATGAAGAGACGCCAGCGTAGGCTGGTTCAAACCCCGAGTAATCACGACGGCCCTTTCCGTAGCCTGGTCCGCACACAGCGCCAGTGAATAGTCAATTGGCCCTTTGCCATCTTGATTATCAATCGTGACCTTCATCCCGGATCTCCTTGTGTCGTGTTAATGGGCCCCTAAAAGCTGCTGAAAGCTGTCTTATAAATCAGAAATTTCTCACAATATCTCGCGTGAGGCTCGCAATCAAAACTGGTATCGGGGTCTTTCGCCGAAACCGTTATGTCATATAGGAGACAGATTCTAGTTCACCAGAGCCGTGTTCCTGCGGCAGGGATATAACTACGGAAACACACCACCTGGGCACCGTCGTTTGCATCTTTGACTGGCAATGCCCGAAACTGGGCTACCTGGGTGACCCGTCCCAACGTATCGACCTTGTTCAGAGGTGCGTCCAAAGGCTTTAGGAATTCTGTAGTGCTGGAGGCAATTTGCAAGCGAGGGTAATGGAATAAAATTCTGTCACCTTGAGTCCCTGGCACTACAAATAATCCAGACCATTCCTGGAAGAAGTTGCTTCCCTCCCGATCAACAAACCCGAGAATAGGCTGCACAGACATTCCTGCTGTTGGAATCCCAGCAATCAGCGGCTGTGCCAGCTGTAATCCAGTCGTAGTCACAGAGACAATCCGTCCCACATTGAAGCTAAGCCGCCGTATATAGTTCACGTCGGAATTCACTGCGACTGGGGAACTAACATATGCAGAACTGACGCCACTCCCCACATACCCCGTCTGGCCGGTGTAATCAACATCGACAGTTACCATTTTCCCTGATGAAAATTTCGAGAGTTGGTTCGCCGCTATATTCAGAAATGTCGTAGTACTTCCGGCTGAAAGTGGTATTGCAGAGCCTCCCGTTCCCCCGGATCCATTCGCAGGGGCATCCGCTATCGTGGCCAGTAAATTCATCTGTTCCGACCCGGCCGTGATCGCCATTTGGAGTTTTCCCCAATTCACAAAATGGATGGAAACAAGGGAATCAATCTCCGTACGTACCTGAGACAAAGCAAATCCAGGCGCACCACTCCTCAGGGGAACGACCTTTGTTCCCGTTTTACGTTCAAAAGTATCCAGCCATCCCAGGTCGAGCCACGGGACCGGCGGCATATCTAGATTGAAACCAGCGTTCTGTGCTGGATCGAAGATTGTTGGAGTTTCGGATGTTCGATTGACCGGAGCAAAATACGCTCGGACCTTCCGAACAATCGGAGGGGTCAACGGTAGTGGAGTGATAGCAGTTGTGCTCATTACTCCCCCGGCTCTTGATAGCTGAATACAGAGATGGTGGCAGTCCTCAATAACCGGTCACGTGCAATCTTTACTGCTTCAAATGATGCCTCAGTCCAAAATATCTGGGTCTCCATGGGAACGGCCGTCGATCCTGCATAATTCATTTTCTGCGCTGTATTCGGCTGCAACAAAGACATAAGTTCAGCATCCATTTCTGTCAACAGCGCACCACGATCCATACCAAGATTTGTCGTCGTTCCTTCGGTCATGTAACAAATTTCACACTGCATCTGGAGCAGCACCATCGGTAGATATGGGTCGTTGTGCAAGCCGGTCCATCGCACCACAAACGCATCCGACGGCGGTTTAGCTGTTACTAATTCATTGCTTTCGACTAAAATGCCGGGTCTTGTTACGCCTCGCAGATAAATGGTACGGCTCGGATTCAAGGCTGCGAGCCGGTCACGCAGTGTAATGTAAAAAGTGTTTTGTGCGCTTTGCATGGCACTTTCTCTCCTCACAGAGTGAGATTTTGCGGTGCGCTTATTACAAGCCGATAGAGATACGGCATTCCAAACGCTTCAGCTTCCGCGACGGCTTCGATCAGCATCAATTCCTCATCAATAAATATGCCTGCGGCCATCGCGAATAACTCATCGGTGGAGGTTAGCTGTAAAAATCCAAGCTGGGAATGGACTGAGGCTGCGGAAATCAATAATTCATATTGATTCGCAGTGTTATCGCGAAGCTTGGGTCGAAGCCGGCGGAATATTGCCGGGGACAGGGGAATATCTTCATAAGCTGGAGTACCCGCCCCCAATTGTTCAGCATTCGAACCGCTGGCAGCGCTTGTTGGCAGACGTAACAGTACAGTCGTTCCTCCTAGGCAACGCAATAACGCATCCGCTGCTCGCTGTTGGGCGGCTACCGGATTTCGGACGCTTAAATCGATGCTCATGGCTCACCCCAACATCGTCGCCACATACGGCTGCAGCAGTGCAGCCACTTGCGGGTCGATAAGAGAATTTGAAAAATATTCCATTTGCATCGTGTCGATCTTGCTGGACTTTACGTTTAGCCCCGGGGTGGTTTGCGCATTTTTTACAATCTGGGCACACGCCATTTGCACCGTGGGGGGGACTGTGGACAGACCCGCCGTATACACCACGTCTACTTCGTTGTAAGGCAACCCAAGGATGTTTACGGGGAAGGTAAGTTCTCCTGTACTCGAAACGGAATCCACGTCTGCGATGTTCAGGGTGCTCCAGGAACCCGGTAGGCCGAAAACCCAGGCAATCTGTTCGTATGCAGGCTCGAGCATCTCGCCGCGCCGAGGTCTGCTATAACGAGCCTGTACAGAAATCAATGGTGATGCGCTCGGCGAAACAGCCACCAGCGGCAGGTAGCTCAGCCGTACAGTTTGTGCGCCCGTTGTCATGCGCAACCGTTCTTCATACTGTGTCGGATTTAGGCTCGTTCGATGGCAATATGAATCCATCAAAGCAGAAGCCATGGTGATCCAGTCATCCGTGGTATCCGCCGGAAGACCATAAGTCGCATAGTCAGTCGGCAGCAGGTATCCCATGAGGTGTCCTCCGGTGTAGCGGTTCCAATGTGCCGCAGCGCGGCCAATAGAGAAAGAAAAGCTGGCCTTGGAAAATAAGGCCAGCCCTGTCAAGAACTACAAATGCGTTCCAGCGTGACCACACTATCGTTGAACGATTACCTGATAATGAGCGCCGGCACCGGTCATTTTGACGACTGGGGCGCCAAACTTCACAACAACGTACTGTGAGGCCAGTGATCCCGGAACTCCGAGTTGAAATACACGGGGGTTCGGATCGCTCAGCCAGTGATACTCGATCAGGTCTTCCGTCACAATGTACGCCGGCAGTTGTGCAGTGCCGGAACCTGGAGTTCCCGTGTAGGCGAGAGACCAGTCCGGAATCAGCGGCAGCTCACCCGCCTGCGTAACCAGGGTCTTGACTCTAAATCCACCGTTGATCTCCTTCGTGTCCAGCACTACGTTGAACTCGGATTTCATTTCTCGATCGACCAGATCCAGCAGAACAGGGTTCGCATAAATCGCCGTCGGTCGTACCGCATAACTGCTATTTGCCACCATCTGCGCAATGGTCGATTTCAGATTGTCCACGATCAGCTCCGTCGTGGTAATCGTTGTCGTATTGCCGCTGGCTGCAATCTGTGCTGCGGCGCCGAAATACTGCGTTGTGGTCGGGGTGCTCAGAGAGGTATCGTTGCCGTTCCACAAAGCGAGATCGTGAATATGCATCACGCCTTCCACTGTGTCGGCAAGATCTTTCGCCTGCAAGTACGCAAACTGACTCTGTTGATTGCCGAGTTCGATGTCGAACAGGTTGTAATTGATCTGAGCCACGAGTGCCTTCAAGGGAACGGCACTTTCAGTCCGAGCAGGGCTTACCAGCGGAGCAGAGATATTCCGAGGATCGACAAAGCCTGTGGCTGCGGTTGCCTCTGGAATTGCGGTCTCTTCAAAGAATCGCGAGGGGTGCCCAGTCGCAGGCACCTGCTTGATACGTTGGCCGAATAAGCCCCTGCGACGCACGATGTCGGTAATCTCCGTCTGGTAGATCGGGACTTCGATCGCACCTGGCCCGATGTAATCTGCAGCGGCGTGAATATCATGGAATTTTGCGTTCATTGTTTTCCTTTCGCTGGCCTGTCGGCCATTTTGTCAATGGGGGAATCTTTTAGACTGAAAAGGGGCGTACCCTCGTCGTTGCCTGTACAAAGGCAAGGCCGCGGAGCAGGATGATGTTCGTTCTCCTGCTCCACGGGCGGAGCTATCGTACTTAACTCAACAGTCCAGCGCGTAACAATTGCGACTTCACCGCGATCCGCTGCTCAATGCTAAGTCCAGCGAGTGCTGCATCCAGCGACCCCGCTTCAATGGATTCAAGGCTGGATATCCCTTGCTTGGCCAGCAAAGATACTGTTGCCGCGGTTACTGTCTTCCGCCCGGTCGGGGCGGACGAAGCCCCTTGCGCACGTAATTCCGCAATCTGCATCACAGCTTCCTGCAGCTTACGTTCCAGATCATAGATGCGCTCAGTACCAGATGCCTGGGAATCGCTCTGTCCCTGCTCAACCGTCGCTACAATCTTTTGAACCTGGCCCGACATGTTCAGTTGTTGTTCTTCCAGGCGTCCCACCGTTTGCTCCAACAAGCTCGCGGCTCCAGCCAGACGATCCAGCATCAATGCCAAGGTTTCAAGAGAACGTTCTGCTCCCTGATCCATACTGTTTTCTCCTTTTTTCTATTGGGTACCGAACCATCGCCCTGCGGCTTTAGCCAGCAATTCTTTAAGCCCTTAAAATGTTTATCGACGCGCGGGTTACTTCGTTCCGCAATACGCCGCGAGGGAAGTACCATGACGACGCATCACGTGAGGTTTCAGGCGAAAGGAAGTCTGCCTGTACGCTGCCTTATCTCGCAGCAGAATTGCCGCTCCGGTAAAGGTCACGCGATTCAGCCTCCAAATTGAAGCGCGCATGTCTTCCACGTGTGCATCCGCCAGTTCGTAGGACATGCCCATGTTTCCCACCGCCAGGTTGCGAAGTTTTGCTTCGACTTCAGGAAAATCGCGCCCATAGAGATACCCTCCCACCGTCAGGCGTTGGCCGTCGATGTCGGCAGCCGTCAAAATCCCGCATTTGCTGCGTGCATCATGGCCGTCCCAGTCCGGACGAAAATCCACCGCCATTCCCAGCAAAGAAGGCAACGCCGCCTCTGCCGCGCTCCGGCTCAGCGTCACACGATGACCGCGTGAACCGCTGGGTGCGCGGTCGCTGGGCACATCAACCAGCGTCAGCACGCCTTCAAACGGTATCCGGTTCGGGTGTCCATGTATGGCCGGAAACTCGACTGCCATTGCGTCCAGTCTCATCTGCTCTCCCGTGATCCATGTTGTTCAAGTTGTTGTCGTACGGTGTTGTGGTTGCACCACCACAGATTTAGGGCTCATGCTGGCACCTTATTGCGCACTGTCAGAGTACTGAGTCCCAACATTGCCCTTTTGTACCTGCTGGTCAGGCTCAAGCGGACGCAATCCACGTTGTGCGCGCACTTCGTCTACCGTCAGCACTCCGGCTTTTAGCAACGCGGTTTGAATCTGAACAGTTTCTAACTCATCCCCCGCATCGAGATCATTGAAAACAAATTCAAACTCACGCCACCCCAGCCGCTTGCCGAATAAATCACGGGTGAAATGCTCGGCCAGCATTCGCGCCATTGGAGCAATTGTGCCGTGGAATGCCTCATCCAGAAGCTCTTGAGCGGTGTTGCGATTTACATCGTTCTCCCGCCCCAGTAACATCGGCGGCAGACCAAATGCATTGGCGATCATCCGGATGAGAAAGTCCTGCCATTCCAGCCGCAATTCCGTATCTGTGCCTCCGGAAAATTTCAGCACCTCCGGCTTCTGCTCACATGTCAGCAGCGGCACACGCCCCGTACCCTCAATCTCATCCTGCCACCAGCGCAATAAGCGATTGTGTTGGTCGGGTGTCGTTTTGTTCAACCACAGCGCATACTGCACCACGCTGTTGCTCGCCAGTCTTCCCGCATACCGGTGCGCCGCTAAAAAGCTGTTCACTGTCTCGAACGCCACTTCCAGGGGCCCCAGACCGAAGGGGGTGTGAGATCGCGGATTCAGACGAATGTATATCAACTCATTGTCATAAAGAGGAATCTGCGCCCCAGAACCGAATCGATTCGTGTTCTGTGCATAGCGGGGAGAATCCGATTCTCCATTCCATTTCGCATTCAACTGGATCGTCGCTCCGTCAACTGGCCATAAAGCGAAAGGTCGGTCCGGATCATCCGTTCGCTCCATCTCAATGGCCCCAAAGCCACCCACCAGCGCATCTTCCAGTGCCTGTTCCATTACGGAGCGGAAAGAGTCCGCGGCATTCGGCTCTTCCAGCGTGCGCCGAAGTATTTCCATCCTGACGTGCGCATCGGGAACAGAGGCTAATGTATATCCACGCCGCAATTGGACCTGCCAATCCATGCTTGCAATGCGATCTTTGATGACATTGATTGCCCGCCGTGGTACTGGATTCTCCGCAAAACGCCGGAGGTTTGCCGGCGTTCCTTTCGGCAACAACGCATTCGGCGGCCGCACTGGTCCCAGAATTGAAGGGAGTGGCAAGGTCTTACGCTGCGCTCCATCGCTACTGGCAGCCATCATGTCGACTTCATGTTGAACGGCGAGATGGCCCGCGCCTTTGGCCGCTTCACCGCTCCATATCCTATCGAGCATTGTTTTCCAGCTCACTGTCCCGCCTTTCTTGTCTGTTGTCAGATCGACGAAGCACATTTCCGTGTGCATACTCGTATCTCGGTTTTTGGCAAATAAAAAGGAGCGTGGCTAAAGCCACGCTCCCGCATTTCTTAGACGTCTCCACTCCTATTTTGCCCTTACATTCGCAGCTCTTCGCGCGCCCGTTCGGCGATGCGCGGCAGATCAACCACAGTCATGACCCTGATCTGATTTCGCTCCATCGTCTCCACTCCGAATCTGTATTGTTCGATTCGATCCTGTTCAGCCCCACCGCTGAGAATTTCTTCCGACTTTTTCCCGAGCAGCCCACGCAAGGGCTCCACAATCGCCGTCAATTCCAGCGTTGCATTTTCCACGCGCGCGACTCCCTCAATCATCTGAGGAGCGCTAAAGGACAACACCTTTGCGGCCTCCAGATCTCCCTCCAGGGACACCGCATGAAACATGCGAATGATTCCATTCGGCCGATAGCCGCAATCGATCCGCAAAGGATCGCCAGGTCGCGTATACATTGCAGCCTGAATTCGTTTGCGCATCACACTCCACACTCCCGCGGCTTCAAATTGCCGCCGTATCGACGTCGCAAGTGCCTGTCTGCCGCTCGCTCGACGTACCCCGCGTTGTTTCCTGCTTTCGATATACATCCGACTCAGCTGTTCGATTTCCGCCGGTATCGAATCTGCCAGGCACGCCTTCGGCTCGGTGATCTGCAACATATTGGAGAAGCTGTCCTCCAGCGACTTCATCATCAACGCGGTTTCGGCCGCTCCACTCGAGAGTCGCTCTCGCACTTCGTTTTCCAGTGCTTCCAACATTCCGGTGTCGGCTTCCGGGTCGACGCACCGTACACGGCTCCAGTCCCGTGTAAATCGTACGCGCGCGGTCTCCGGCTGTCCTGCTTCACGCAGTACAACGCCAATATTGACAAATTCATTCTTTATCGGGTCCGGAACATACCGTACCAGAAAGAACTCGCACTGCATGCGTTCGCCAGCCATTCTCGTTTCGCAATCCCTTCCGTCGTTAGGCGAGGGGTTCCAGGTCCATCGCGGTCTTTCCAATCATCTCGTTTTCCACCCTGCCGTATTTTCTATCTTTTTCTGTTCCTGAAATTGCCCTTTTCCACTTCCATCTTCCATTCCTATCCATTTTGGAAAGGGTCCCCGCGTGCTATCCCGAAACTGCACAATAAAATCGCGAACCTGCTTGCGACGAGCCAATAGTGCGACCGTCAATCGCTCCATTTCCCGCAAATCCCCTCCATACCAGATCGGAGGAACGGTTTCAGCAATCTGCCATACCGTATCCGGGTCCAGTTCTTCAATACGGCTCAGCCAGGGCTCAAAGCTGCGCCATCCGGCCACATCAGCGTACACCCGGTTCCGGCCATACACGCCCCGGAGTGGAGCATCGGGGAAGGTCCACTCACCGGCGTGGAAGCAATACCCCTGGTCAACAAAATTTGCTGCATAGCGTTTTTCCCGTGGCTTTCGGTGGAAAACAGCTTGCCTGCCATTACTGTTGCAAGTCCATTTATCCAGTGCCAGCATCCCGGCAAACTCAGACAGATTGCGTACCTCCGCTAACTGTTCCTCCGGCAGGTAATCGACCACCTGGCCAGGCATTAACCCTCCTACATAGCGCGAGCCAAATTGCAACCCGGCCTGGCAACGTTCCTGATGGCGGCCAGTATCCATATACAGTTCAGGCGTATGTTCGACCAGCCATTCACTGACCTCTACAATCTCCGTCGCAGGTACAGAAAGCCCGACCGCCTCGGCCAACCGCGTAGCGAATAATTCATTGGCCAAAACTCGCAAATGTTGCGGATTGTTCTGAAACTTCACAACGTAGAGGTGTCCATCTGAACCCAGCATCAAATGGCTCTGGGCACCGCCTCGCATCCGTCGGATCTGCTGCACTGCTGTGACTGCCACTCTCTACTACGCCCCTTCAGCCCTCATGCATACAAGGATATTTCCTGAAATGCTCCCTGTTTCCGGATTGTAACCTGCCATTCACGTCATGCTACGTTGACAGCTGAACTGTTGCCGACACTTCGAGGTTCTCCTCAAGCCCAGTTCACACCCGTTCGATTGTTTCCGCTCGGACTTGTTGCGCAATCGCCATCGCCATCAGGCAATCATCATGGGCTCCAGCTGCGGCTTCGGTGCGCCCATCTCTCTGCCTCACAAAAGTCCGGCACTCCGCCAGCAGGCGAGAACTGGAGAAAATCTCGGATGTAGACGTAAGTGTTGCCCCAAGCCGTGCAATCATCGCCGGCCTGGATACAGCGGTTGTCAACCAGCCTGCCTTGCCACCCTGCTCATAAATCGATGGATAGTGTTCAATCGTGTTGAGATAGGCCAACACAGCCAGACCGTGGTTGTTTCGCTCGATCGCCAACAACGAGTCGTTATATTCCTTAGCCAGTTTTACGGCAAGCTCCGCCAATTCTCGAGGATCGACATGGCCGCGAAATTCCGCACATTGCAACCCGGTACGCTGCTCAATCATCTGAATCGAGGCATAGTCTCCATCCGTCCCACCACCTGCCGGGTCCACACCGGCGATATAAGACCGGTCTTGTTGTGGCGGATACCAAATCCACAATTGCCCGTTGAGCCGCTTTTCCAGTGGTTCATGGATTTGCCGGCTGCGTCCCGCGATGCATTCGAGATCGAACACGCAACTACCGCTTGCCAGAAAGCAGGCTTCTGAATTCTCCGCATATTCTTGAGCTGCCATCTGGCGAAAATTGGTACGCAACTGGCGCCGAAAGCCAATCTGTTCAGGCAACAGACTGTGCTTTTTTGCCAATTCACACTCGTCCGCCGTCCAGGCGCTTTCCTGCACGGGAACCCCCACGTAAGCGGACTCCAGCCACCATGGAAAAAAATGCTGAACCAATCCAGCTTCTTCAGCACGTTGCCATTGTTCATAGAAATAGCCGTATGCGCCGTTCGGAGCGGATTCAAGAACAAGCTCCCCGTTCGGCACAAGAGCTGCACGCAAACTGGCCATCGTCGCTGCCACATCGCCGCTCCATCGAGTTACTTCGGAACAATGCAGGTTCTGGATCGTCATGCCTCGCCCCGCATTTCCATCTGCGGCGCTCTCCACTCGGTACTCACTATCCAGCTCCGGAAACAGTATCTGCCCGGTATTGACCCGTGAAGCCCGCAAAACACCTTGTCGCAGCCCTTCCGGCAGCAATTCGTAAAATCGATGCACAATTCGAAAGATTTGTTCCGCAGCTTCGCGATTGTGAGCCACCTCGACCGTAAGTGTGCCAGGCTGAGTAATCGTCTTGAGAAAAAAGCGCCCGGCTATCCAGGTGCTGATGCCCATTTGTCGGGCCTTCAGCACGATGTTCCGGTCGCCCCGCCTTTGTTCATACGCTCGTTGTGCTGCATTCGCTTCCAGCGGAACAATATTTCCTCCCCGGTCACGCACCCGCAGCAGCACCTGCCCTAACCACACTGCCACCGTATTGCCATTTAGCTCAATTGATTGGGAGTCGAATCTCTCTCCCAGCCACAACAGTCGCTCGCGGTCGCTCCGCCCACTGGGACTGGAAGCTGCTCCCGCCTGGTAAGCAATTAGGTTGTCCATTCCATTCCCGAAGAATTGTTGCTCGCGAGATGTTCCTCAAATACTGCTCCCACCCCGTACCGAAAGTGCTTCACAAAGAATCCACCCACTACTCGGGTCTCGATGGAATTGCCCGCGGTGAACCGCTGCTTCCATCCTCTCGGCTGTGACCTAAATCGTTGCCACTGGGGCGGCCAGGGTCGCCAGATCTGGTGTTCCACTTTCGCCGCTCATAAACGCTACAATCGCGTCGCTGACCGCCGTTTTTAGGGATTGAATATTACTCAGCTGCTGTGCGCTCAGACCTGTTTGTTTGCTCGTCGCCTGCAGGATACCAACCATCGCGCCGAGCGCTGCCAGCGTGCTCTGAGCCTTGGACCCTCCGTTCTGGATACTGTTCAGCAACGGCAGCAGGGCATTTTCAATCCCGGTCGCCAGAACGGAAACGCCAGGTGGTAATACCCCACCGGCAGTAAGCCCTGTTAAAGCTACGTTGGAAAATAGTTGCACTAGCGCCAGCCAGTTTGGAATTTTGTTCGCAGCTGCGATTGTGGGTGCTACCGGAGTTACCGCCATTAGTGCCCTCCCGCCAGCGCTGTCTGCGCCGCCGTCTGTAAGCTGGTTGTGTCGGCCAGGCTACTTGTCACCTGGGCCTGCGTCGCCGCTCCCTTGCTATAAGCAATGAACAGCACATCCGTAGTATTCAGGCTTGTCACAAACGCATCGAATACTTGCTTTTCTGCCGACGTTAACGACAAAGCGCCACTCTGTACACTCGCGTCAATATCGGTTCCAAATTTGTGTGCGGCCTGCAGGCTGGCGTTCGTCGCTTCAGTAAAAGTCAGCGTTGGTGCCGTCCCTACTTCAGCGGTGCCAGTGACTTTACATCCAGAAAATCCAATCCCCACGAGCATTGACAACGATAAAACGCTGGCCGATATTTCTCTTTTCATACTTTCTCCTGTGGAACGATCGGCGAAGCGATTGCTGCTTCAGTACCCTTCTCCTGGTGCTGCAACATGGCAATGCCACCTCCAATCATTCCCGTTCCAGAACTCATAAGTGCAGTGCGAACATCGGATGTGCTACATGAACACGCCATCCCGAATGCCGTCATTCCCAGCAATATCAAAACAACAGCCCATACCTGAGAATTGATGGAATTCAGGCCGATAACGAGTCGCATGGCCTCCCCCAGTCTGTCCATAAATCAATAGATGTTTATTTTGATTTCGTACTTTTCGCGTGATGACAACGGCAAAATGAACTCTGCGAATGCAGCAGCTCTATGAGTCATCTGATGAATTTCTCGATGTGCTTCGTGAAGGAACACGACTCCCAAAACAGAAAGCAGCACATCAATGCATTGCAAGAAACATATAAGGTCCGGCAGGAGGCACGACGCTCGTCGCACTGACATTACAGAAATGCAATGTCACGGTGTTTGCCGCGCCTGAATAGCCGTTCATACTCAAATCGCCTAATCCTGCCGGTGGCTGAATCGACCCTAGTCGATCAGACTGGGAGAGTCCATTTACCGTAAAGGTTTGATCGTTGCAGGATTGTGCCGGCACTGCAGTCGGTGTAATATCCCCGGTCGTATCGTAGGCTATATGCGAAACCGGAGATCCCCCTCCTACACTCAAAATCGGTGTCGTAACCACCGCCGAAGCGGATATAGTTGGAGCATTGACTGAACTCCCGGCATTCATCACGCCTAGCGTCAAAGTACAACTCGTATCCCCTGTGCCTGTGCCACAATCTACAGAATTGGCGGTCGCCCCGCGATATAAATACCCATCAATTACAGTTGTATTTTGTGCGCCAAACCCGTAGGCGTAATTCGCAAACCATGCGCTAAATGTTGGATTGGACGATTGGGTGCTGACCCCGATGGCGCCTCCAATATTGAATAGGTATCCGTTCCCAACCCCCACTTGCGGAGCCG
>JBDTBI010000067.1:0-6745 GCA_039924215.1 Acidobacteriaceae bacterium | reverse complement strand
CGATAGGAAATCCGCTCTGGTGGCCGAACGGATGCGGTAGAGACAAAAGGCGTCCTCATTGAGGTCGCCTTTTTTGTTGCTTTGATTCAGGAATGTTGTGGATTGCGGAATGCGACTCCCACATCGGTTCCTTAACGAAAGCATTTTCACTGTTCCTGTGGTGCTGGCTCCCTACGATCCCATCCTAGCTTCGCTAGGATGGGGCACCCGAAAACATTCCACCATCTGTGAAAATGCTTTAGCGCATGGACGATTCGACTTCCTGCAGCCAGCCGGCAGGCTTGAGGATCTCGCGTGGGCGAGACCCGTCGGCGGGCCCTACAATTCCATCCCGCTCCATCAGGTCGATTAGATGAGCGGCACGGCCATAGCCAATGCGCATGCGGCGCTGCAGCAGGGAAGTGGATGCTTTTCCGAATTCCAGTACCAGTCGAACGGCATCCTCAAACAACTCATCGTTGGCCTCGGCACCTTCGCCGTCGCCCGAACCGTTCCGGCCTTTTTCGTCATGTGGCGCTTCCAGGAAGCCTTCCACGTATTCGGCAGTGCCCTGCGTCTTCCAGAAATCTACGACGGCGGAAATTTCCTTTTCTGTGACGAACGGAGCATGGAGCCGTTGCAGCCGTGCTGTCCCGGGAGCCAGAAAGAGCATGTCGCCGCGTCCCAGCAGAGACTCGGCCCCGTTGGAATCGAGAATGGTGCGCGAGTCCACCTTGGTGGCCAGGCGGAAAGAGATGCGGGTGGGCACGTTGGCTTTGATCAGGCCGGTAATGACATCGACCGACGGGCGCTGCGTTGCCAGTACAAGATGGATTCCGACGGCCCGCGCCATCTGAGCCAGGCGGGTGATGGATTCTTCCACGTTGGCCCGGTCGAGCATCATCAGGTCGGCCAGTTCGTCGATGATGATGACAATCTGCGGCAGCGGCTTCTCGTCTGGATTATCCGCTTCAAACAGGCTGGGAGTGGTTTCAAACAGCCTGTTGTACTGCTCCAGATTGCGGACGCTGCGGGAGGCCAGCAGTTTCAGCCGCCGCTCCATTTCCCGTACGGCATTGCGCAGGGCGTTGGCGGCCAGCTTGGGCTCCGTGATGATGGGGGTGAACAGGTGCGGCACACCTTCGTACATGCCCAGTTCCACGCGCTTCGGATCGACCAGAATCAGGCGAACCTGTTCCGGTGTGGCTTTGAACAGGATGGACATGATCATGGCGTTGATGGCCACCGATTTTCCGCTGCCGGTGGAACCGGCGATCAGCACGTGCGGCATGGAGGTCAGGTCGGCATGGACAATGCGGCCATTGATGTCTTTCCCCATCGCCAGGGTCAGCTTGGATTTGCTGCGGCCAAAGCTTTCGGCTTCAATCATGTCGCGCAGCCAGATGGTTTCCCGCTCGGCATTCGGCACCTGCAGGCCCACGGTGCTTTTGCCGGCCATGCGTTCGATCAGGATGCTTTCCGCGCGCATGGCAAGGCACAGATCGTCCTGCAGGCCGACGACGCGGCTGTATTTCACTCCGGCATCGGGACGAAATTCAAACGTGGTGACAACCGGCCCGGGATTGATTTGGACCACTTGCCCAGTGACGTCGAATTCAGCGTACTTTTCCACCAGGACGCGTGCTTCATTCCGGAGATCATCCTCGCGGATGATCTGTTTCTCTTCGCTGCGATGTAGCAGCGTGCTGGGAGGTAGACGAAAGCCTTCCACGGCTTTGGCGGTTACCGTGACGGGCTTGATCGAGGCGTCCGCGCGCGTACCAATCTCGACTTGCAGTCCAGATGGGGCGTCGGATGCCGGCTTTGGAGCGGGCTGCAGCGATCGCAAGGAGGCGGCAGGGCGAGCAAATTCGATATCCGCGCCCTTGTTTCGTAGGGGATTTTGTGCCAGATCGAGATCCTCAACGTCCTCCGTATCGCTGTCCCTGTCGCTGTGGAGGGAAGCTCCGCGCAGAAGTTGTGGCGGAGGAGTGGGGACAGGTTCCTCCCAGAAATCGGGGCGTTTGCGAACGCGGGTGGGTAGAGCGTCCTTGCGCGTGTCCTCAAAAATGTGGGGATCGTCTTCCCTGTGACTGGCGAGGGCGGCTTCTTCTTTCGCCAGGGCGCGGGCCGCAATGCGAGCTTGTTTGCGCTCCGCCCGCCGGGCGGTGGCATTGTTCCACCTGTCTCGCCAGGAGGCAAGAAATGCAAAATGAACGGTCAGCCATTGGCGCAGGCTACCCACGCTGAAAGTGGTGGTCAGATAGAGCGCCGCAGCCACGAACGCCAGAGATAGAACGAACGCGCCGGGGTAATTGAGGTATTGCACCAGCAGGCCGGCGATGGCGTGGCCTGTAAGGCCTTCAATTGGAATGATATGCAGCCAGTGCAAGTGGCCGGGCAAGAGGCCCAGCAGAGTGGGCACAAAAATCAGGCATAAGAGAGCGCCGACAAGCTTCGAAACTGGCGAGCCAGCGGGCCTCGAGCGCAGCCAGAGCCACCCCAGTGCGCCGACCAGCAGCGGAACCAGGAAGGCCGACAGGCCTTCAGCTTGCAGCAGCAGGTCGCTGAGTCCAGCGCCGAAGAGGCCTACCCAGTTGTGCGCGGGACGGCCTGCCAGGTAGCCTCCGGCTGTGTCCAGCGAAGGATCGAGTGGGGTGTAGGAGGCTAGAGCGAGAAGCAAGAGGAGGGCGCAAGCGAGCAGGAGCAAACCGATCAGCTCATTCAGCCGGCGGTTCCTGGTCGGTGAAAATACGCGTTCAACTACTTTCATAGGGCGCTTGAACACTCGATCAGAAGCCAACCTGTTGGTCGTCCTCCACCGGGTGCCAGAGACACCAGAGCAGTTCCGATTATCCCAGATTTGCCACAGATACAAAACAACAAAGTTTCGGCCGGCTGGAATGGTATTCGACTGCGAACCGCCGGTATCTGATTGCGAACGGCTTCCCGTCTTCCCCTCGAAAGTGTATGAAGAGAAGGATATTTCATTCTGAAGGGAGATTGCAGCCGTGATCGAGAGCATGTTCCACCTGCAGATTCCGCTGCTGGAGAAGATTGTCCGGCCTATTATTGTCTATTTCTTCCTGATTTTTCTGCTGCGCATCTTTGGCAAGCGGGAACTGGCGCAGCTGAATCCATTCGACCTGGTGGTGCTGTTGTCGTTGTCGAACGTGGTGCAGAATGCACTGATTGGCAACGACAACTCCATTACCGGCGGAATCGTGGGTGCGCTGTCGCTGCTGGGCATCAATTGGCTGGTGGTGCGGTTTCTCTACAGTTCTCCGAGGATCGATCGGATCGTTGAAGGCACGGAGCAGGTGCTGATCTCCGATGGCGTGGTGGATCAAAGAGCGTTGCGCGACGAGTTGATGACGGAGCAGGAGCTGCTTGCGGTGGTACATCGCCAGGGCTTCGATGGATTTGAGGCTGTCAAAAAATGCGTGCTGGGGCCGAATGGTTCGTTCTATGTGGAAGGCCGCACGCCGAGTGAAGCGTCCCAGAATCACGGTGACATTGTGAGCCGGTTGGAGCACATTCAGCGCGAGCTGGCGAAGATTCGCAAGCAACTGCCAGCCGGCTGATTCTCTATTGACGGATGGCCTTGCAGCAGATCAGAAGTGTGCCTCGCATTTGCAAGCCGCTACGCGAACCCGCTAGTGTAGTGGGCAGCGCCTACAATATGCCATTTGCGTCGCTTAATTTCAGGGAGTGGAGTTTCTACAGATGACCGAACAGCCTGATACAAGTTTACAGTCGCTTCTGCATGAGCTCCGAGTGATTCCTCCGCCGGAAGAGTTTGCCTCCAAGGCGCACATTCGCAGCCTGGCGGATTACGAATCGCTCTATCGCCGTTCGATAGAAGACCCGGAGGAATTCTGGGCGGCGGCTGCCAACGAATTGCACTGGTTTGAGCCGTGGACCAAGGTGTTGGAATGGAACGAGCCGTGGGCAAAATGGTTCGTTGGCGGCAAGATGAACCTGGCCTACAATTGCCTCGATCTGCAGGTGGAACGCGGACGCGGCGACAAAACCGCCATCCTTTGGGAAGGCGAATCCGGGGAAATCCGTACATTTACGTTTCGCGAACTGCTGGATGAAGTGCAGCGCTTTGCCAATGTTCTGCGTGGGATGGGCGTCAACAAAGGCGATTGCGTCGCGATCTATATGGGCATGGTGCCGGAGTTGGCTATTGCGCTGCTTGCCTGCGCGCGCATTGGTGCTGTGCATTCCGTTATTTTTGGAGGGTTTGCCGCCCACGCGCTGGTCGATCGCATCAACGACGCACAATCGGTGGCTGTGGTGACGCAGGATGCTTCCTGGCGCCGAGGCCATCAGGTGCCGCTGAAGGCGACGGTGGATGAAGCGCTGACACAGTGTCCATCGGTACGCAACGTGGTGGTTCTGCACCGGGCCGACGCAGAGATCAAGATGCAGCCGGGCCGCGATGTTTGGTGGCATGATGCGGTGAAACGAGTGGATGCGGTATGCGCTGCCGAGCCGCTCGATGCGGAGCACCCCCTCTACATTCTGTACACATCGGGCACCACTGGAAAACCCAAGGGTATTGTCCACACCACCGGCGGCTACGCGGTGCATACCTATCTGACCAGCAAGCTGGTCTTCGATTTGAAGGACGACGATATTTACTGGTGCACGGCGGACATTGGCTGGGTCACCGGCCATTCCTATGTGGTGTACGGAATTTTGCAGAACGGCACCACCACCTTGATGTACGAAGGCGCGCCAAATTTTCCGGAGTGCGACCGTTTCTGGAAGATCATCGACGACCATCGCGTGACCGTTTTTTATACTGCGCCGACGGCCATTCGCGCTTTCATCAAGTGGGGGGATGAATTTCCCAATCGTCACAAACTCGACAGCCTGCGGTTGCTGGGCAGCGTGGGAGAGCCCATCAATCCAGAGACGTGGATATGGTATTCGACCGTGATTGGAAAAGGTCGATGCCCGATTGTGGACACGTGGTGGCAGACAGAAACCGGCGGCATCATGATCTCCACGATTCCAGGTGCGATTCCCAGCAAGCCGGGTTCGGCCAGCAAGCCATTCTTCGGCATCGTGCCCGATGTGGTGAAACAGGACGGCTCGCCGGTATCGGAAGGGAACGGGGGGCTGTTGATCATTCGTAAGCCCTGGCCGGGCATGGCGCGGACCCTCTACAACGATCCCGATCGCTATGTGAAGACGTATTGGTCTACGATTCCGGGGGCGTATTTCACGGGCGATGGCGCGCGCTGCGATGCCGATGGATATTACTGGTTGATGGGCCGGGTCGACGATGTGATCAACGTCTCCGGACATCGACTGGGAACCATGGAAATTGAATCGGCTCTGGTGTCGCACCCGAAGGTGGCGGAGGCGGCAGTTGTCGGACGTAAAGATGCGATGAAGGGGCAGGCGATTGCGGCGTTCGTGACGCTGGAGTCGCACCAGACGCCGTCGCCTGAGCTGAAGGATGAACTGCGCGCCTGGGTTGCGACCCAGATTGGCGCGCTGGCCCGTCCGGACGATCTGCGCTTTGCCGATGGTCTGCCCAAAACGCGCTCTGGGAAAATCATGCGCCGTCTGTTGCGCGAGCTGGCCGAAACCGGCGAAGTGAAGGGCGACACGACGACGCTGGAAGACCTGACTGTCCTGGCAAAATTGCACGGAGAAGAAGAATAGCCGACGGCAAAGATTGTCCCAGCCAACAAGCTGGGACAGAATCGAGGCGTGGAATGAGTGTCACGCGACGTACGTTTCTCGGCGCGGCAGTGTACGCAGGCACAGGGGTTGTGGCGGTGTCGTTTTTCGATCCGTCGTCGCTGTTCGCCGCCCCGGAGCCTTCTTCTGCAATGCGCCATACAACCGGGGAGGAGATGGCCGCTGCTCCAGCGACCTTTTATCGTGCGTATCGCTCCAGGCCTTCCAATACTCCGCACATCACGTCGTGGCTGCAGATCGATTTAGGAAAAAGTCACGCGATCGACCGAGTCGTGCTGTATCCCGCGTGTGAGAAAGGATATCCCGGGATCGATGGATTTTATGGCGGCGAAGGATTTCCCCTGCGCTTCAAAATCGAAGCTTCGGAGGCCCGAGATTTTTCTGCTGCAAAAACGATCGCGGACTACACCGGAGCAGATTTCCCCGATCTGAAGGGAAATATCTCCCAATATTTCGCGCCCGATGGGCGAGGCCGCTACGTGCGCCTGACGGCTACAGAATTGAGGCCGGTCATCACGGGAGGCTCGGGTGCCTCATTGCGATACCGACCGTACTACAACCTGATCGTCGCCAAGATAGCCGTGATCGCAGGCGGCCAGGATGTTGCTGTGCGATGTCCCGTGACCGCGGATGCGACCTATGGCAATCCTGCGGATCTGGCGCAGGTCACGCGTCCGCTTCGTCCGCAGGGAGAGGGCCTCATCACCGACCATCCGGAGAATCTGCAACCGGCAAGTGGGTGGAAACCGGCGACCTACAAAGTTCAGGTTCCGCGGAGTGGGGTTACGCTTCAGGGCGGAGTGTTTCAAACGGCGATGGAAAAGAACATCGCTTATCTACTGAATTATTTCTCGGTGGATGAATTGCTGCGCCAGTTCCGCGAGCGGGCCGGGAAGCCCAACCCGCCAGGACTGCCGAAGCCTAATAAGTTTTGGGAAGAAGATCTGGCAGGGTCGAATGCGGGACGATTTTTGATGGGCGCGGGAAATACGGTTCGCTGGATCGATGATCCGGAACTGCACCGACGCATGGATGCCGTGGT
>JBDTBI010000066.1:0-3316 GCA_039924215.1 Acidobacteriaceae bacterium | reverse complement strand
AGTTACGGCCATGTGAGCGGCGGGCTTCGGTGTGTTCCAATTTGTCCGCATTGTGGCCATTGTCGGCATGGCGGCTTGGTTCCTTGGCCTCTTCAATTCGCTGTATCTTGCCCCCAAATCCACCACTGCAATGCTGCGCGTCGAAAATTCTCTGCGCGACTCTCAAGCCACATTCCAGGTACAACCGCGGGTCTTCTACGAGGATTTCCATAATTCTGTTCTGTATGTGGAGGACGTCCGCGCCGACAATCACGCCTCGGTGTGGTCGCATGTATTTCTGGCGGATGTCAGCAATCCAGGCTCTCCGAAAATTACGCTGGCAGAGCAGGCTACGGTAGTTGGCGGCAAGCATCATGAATTGCGAATGCGCCTTCGCAACGGGGAGCAGCATGAGATGTCGCCAAAGGATCCAGGCGCGTACAGTATCTCCTCCTTCGCGCAAACGGACCTGCCCATACAGATCAGCAGCAGCGCTCAGGACACCGCGCATATTGGCCACAGCGACGTGCCCCTTCTGGCCATGTCGAACCGTGCACTGTTCCAACACAGCCATTCCGTGGAGGGTCGAAGGTACCAGATTGAACTGCAGAAGCGCTTCGCCTATCCCACCGCGTGCCTTGTGCTGATGTTGCTTGGCATCCCGCTCGGTTTATCTTCCCGGCGCGGCGGCAAGAGCATGGGCTTTGTCCTCACCATTTTTCTTGTCTTCATCTATTACTTTCTCTCCTCTACCGGCACGGCATTGGCCACGCAGCAAAAGATCCCCGTCTTTCTTGGCGTGTGGGGAGCGAACCTGTTGTTTGCTCTGGCAGGATTGCTGCTGCTGTATCAAATGTCGCGCGGTACGGTCCGTTTCCCCATGCCGCGATTTGGAGAAAAGGTCCGTCAAATTTTTGGGCGCGGAACCATCCCCGGAAAGGAACCCATCTTCCATGCCCTGCCAAGGCGGACGTTGTATGAAGGCTTTCCGCTGATTCTCGACGATTACGTCCTGCGCTCGTTTCTTGGCAGCTTCTTCCTTATCGAAATCAGTTTTGTGATGCTTTCTCTTGTTTTTTCTTTATTTGAATTATTGAGCGACATCATTCGGCATCACGCCTCTGTGAAGGTTGTTGGGGAATACCTGCTAAATCTAACACCGAGCATGATCTACTCCATTACCCCGCTGAGCGTATTGATTGCTGTTTTGGTAACGATCGGGACGTTGAACCGTTCCAGCGAACTTACCGCGATGAAGTCCACCGGCATCAGCTTGTACCGTGTCGTTGTACCCATTTTCATGATCGCCGGCGTGCTCTCGATCGTGATGTTCACCTTCGACCAGTTCTATTTGCCGAATGCCAACCGCAAGCAGGAAGCGCTACGCAATGAGATTAAGGGCAAGCCTCCCCGCACATTCCTGCGACCCGATCACGAATGGGTATTTGGAAAAAGCAATGCGGACCAGGGCGCACGCATCTTTTATTACGAATTTTTCGATTCCGCAAACGATCGGTTCGCCAATCTAACCGTGCTGGCGTTCCAGCCCCATCGCTTCGTCTTAGCAGGACGTATTTTTGCATCGAATGTCGTCTGGAATCCTCAGCAACACCAGTGGATATTTGAAAACGGATGGGAACGGACGTTTCAGGGCGGTACGATCGCTACCTATCGGACTTTCAAGCGGCAAGTGTTTCCAAACATCACGGAACCGCCCGGCTATTTCAAGAAAGAGGACCTTCAATCCTCGGAGATGACCTTTTCTGAACTCGCGCACTATATCCACGATCTAAGCCAAAGCGGCTTTGATACGCTGCCCTTGCGCGTGCAACTGAATAAAAAGCTTGCGTATCCTCTGGTCACGCTGATTATGGTGATTCTTGCTGTCCCTTTCTCCGTTTCCATGGGGCGTCGTGGGTCTCTCAGCGGTATTGCTACCGCAATAGGAGTGGCCATCGCCTACTGGGTTGCAGCGGGACTGTTTGAGGCCATGGGTAACGTCAATACGTTGCCCGCAGTGTTGGCAGCCTGGTCGCCGGATCTGTTGTTCGGCTTGATCGGCGGATACTTGCTCCTGCGTACTCCCACATAGCCGTCGCCTGCTTGCCGAACCCTGCCTTCGTCGAAGCCTGCCCTCCACGCTCAGCGATGCCCCGTCTGACTACAATGGAAGCTGAGAACACACATTTTGACCATGCTTGAAAATCTACGGCCCCTGTTTCCATACCTGCGACGCTACCGCCGCGGTCTATTGATCGGCGGCTTCTTCGCTGTTTGCAGCAATGGCATCTGGATCCTGTTTCCTGAAGTCATTCGTCGCGCAATCGACGACATGACGCAACACCTCAGCTACCGTGGCATCCTCTTGTACGCCGGGCTGCTGCTTGCCGTAGCACTATCAAAGGGCGTGTTCCTTTTTCTGACGCGCTGGGTCCTGATCGGTATTTCGCGCGATATTGAATACGACTTACGCAACGATCTGTTTCGTGTTCTCGAAAAACAATCTCTCTCCTACTATCAGACAAATCGCACCGGTGACATCATGGCGCGTGCGACCAACGATTTAAGCGCTGTTCGCATGCTGTTGGGCCCGGCCATCATGTACAGCACGAATACATTCCTGTTTACTGTCGGCGCGCTGGTTTTCATGGTGCGCATCAGCCCATGGCTTACGCTGCTTGCATTTGTGCCGTTGCCGGCTGCCAGTATTCTGGTCCAGTATTTTGGGCGCAGGATCCATGAGCGATTTGAGCGCATCCAGGCCATGTACTCCGATATTTCCGCCCAAGTGCAGGAGAACGTTGCCGGAGCGCGCATGGTTCGAGCCTTCGCACAGGAAGACGCTGAGATCCATGCCTTCGAACGCGCCAATACCGAATACATCCGCCGCGCACTGCGGCTGGTCCGGCTGATGGGCATGTTGTGGCCAACGCTTGAATTCATGCTCGGGCTTTCTCTTGTCGTCGTCTTGCTGGTAGGCGGCCATGAGGTTGTCACGCACAGGATTTCCGTGGGCGCGTTTGTCGCTTTCACGACGTATATGGTCATGCTGACCTGGCCGGTCATCGCACTGGGCTGGGTTGTGAACCTGGTGCAGCGCGGTACGGCATCGGTGCGGCGCATTCATGAAATTCTCATCGCGGAGCCCTCGATCTCAGATGCTACGTTGAACGTCGTCGAACCGGTCGCCGCAGAAATCCGTGGGGATATTGAATTTCGCAATCTGAGCTTTACCTATGACAACGCAACCGTACCGGTGCTGCGGAATATCAACCTGCGGATTCCGGCGGGTAGCAGCTTTGCGCTGGTCGGGCCCACGGGCTCCGGAAAGACTACG
>JBDTBI010000065.1:0-4567 GCA_039924215.1 Acidobacteriaceae bacterium | reverse complement strand
GCCGGTGTCGGCGGCCAAAACGTGACCTGCAAAGAGCCACGCCACCCCAAGCGAAAGCACGCTGACCACAAGAACGAACCATACCCACGCAACTACAGTCACCAATCCTCCTTACGGACGGCGTAGCGGATTTTGGAAGGAATACAGAATGCGTCCCCGTATTGTAAGTGCCGAATGGTACATGTGGCACGGCAGCCTTGGAGGGATATTCGCGGATACAGTCGAAAGTGTCAACCGAAAACACCGCTTGTCTCACGCCAACGCAGATTCGATGCGTCCATGTGAAAGGATTGGAACAAAAATACCGGTACCAGCGTATCTTCAATATGCAGTTTGGATGCATCGGATTCGAAAAGAAGAAAGGTATTTGAAATGTATTGCAGTCAATGTGGTCAGGCAATGCCCGAGACGCCCATTTGTCCAAAGTGTGGCAAGCCGGCGGGACTGGTCCTTTCCAGGGTCGTTCGACATCGACGCACACTGGGTATTTTGTGGGTCACATTCGCCGCATATCTGGCGCTCACCTGGATGATGGTGCTTCCTTTTCTTCATATGGCGACCCACAGCAACACTCCGTGGATGCATGGCTCGGGCGGGTGGATGCATGGCTCGGATATGTGGATGTATGGCTCCTTTCACCCGGGCGGCTGGCTTATGCACTGGATCACTGCAGCGCTGGTTGTGCGCGCACTCCTGTCCCTGGCGGTCGGCATCGCTCTGCTGACTCGGCAACCCTGGGGACGCATCTTCGCCATCGTCATAGCCGTATTGACCTTACTGAAGCCGCTGCTTGGTACGGTGCTGGCTATCTATACGCTTTGGGTGCTGCTGGAGTGGGGTGCGGGGCAAAACTACCAGCACATCGTTCTCCGCAGGAACATGCCCGCTGGAAACATGAAGTCAGGTTTGCACCGCTAACCTAACTTCCATCGAGCCACGCGGATCCTTCGCGCACCCCAGCCCCAGGGCCGAACAACCTTTGAGGCCTCAGGAGCCTATCCCGAATGTCTGCAGGGACGGCGCAATGTCACCGTCGGAAACATCCATTGTGACCGATTGAGCACCGCTGACGGTGTACAGGATTCCGTCCCCGAAAATACTGTCGTTGGTACCCGTGATGGTTCCGCGTCCGTCCGAAGATATTGTATATTTTCCGTTCGCTGAGCCAGTTCCGCCCGAGCCGCCATCCTGGTCGAAGAAGGAAGTGGCCCCGGAGCCGCTCAGGTTGGCGCTGCCGTCGGAGGTAACGGCCGCGATGTACAGGAAGGAATTGCTGGTCGCCGCCGGCAAAGTTCCAAGCGCGTAATAGCCGTTCAGCGAAGCTGCGTTGTAACCTGATCCGGCCTGCTGAGCGAAAAGATAAATCAGTCCCGGCTCCTGGGTCGTGGTGCTACCTCTCAGTTGGTCGATGCCGTAGCCGAATGAGGAATTCTGCAGCCAGAGTACCGGTGCTGGAGCACCCGATGGCGTGGTCCCGGTAAATGTTACTCGACCGTTCGGCTGCACGGTGTATGCGCCGTAGTTATAAGCCACATTGCTGCTGACGTTGCCGGCCTTATTCGCATCCCCCGTACCGGTGACATGACCGCCACTGGCGGAGAGCAGCGCCAGGTACGCGTCGGAATACGTATCCAGGTATTGTTCGTTCTGCAGGTCTTCCGTGTTTTCCGCCAGCACATAGTTTCCGCTCAGGGTGGCATTCGAGAAGGTGCCGCTCTGCAATCCTGCTTCTCCGAATAGATACGCAGGAGCTTCACTGCTGCTGGAATCCGTTGCAAGCAGGAAGAATTTGGAGGAGCTGGCAGCATACAGCACATAGTTTTGCGGCATCGCCCCATTACTGTTCAGCGAGACCGCCGAGCGACCAAACGAATCCGGCTGGCCATACGTCCCCGATAGCGGGACCGCATTTTGGGTGGCGAAGACAGTGGCAACGTCGGCTTCGCTGCTGGAGCTAAACCCGCCGCTGCCGTTCGCAGCAAGAACGCCCGCCGCATATAAATCGCCCACGCTGGGTAGCGAGCATCCATAACACGTCTCACCCTGCATGCCGAACACATAATTACCGCTAAGTGAAGACTGGGAAACTCCGCTGCTCTGCCGCAGCATCACGCCCGTTCCAATTTCGACATTTCCGTCGTTGTCGGAATAGGACTCGACCATCTGCGCGCCCGCTGCCGTGCTTCCGCTGCCTTCCAGCGCGATATTGAAGAAAAATGTAGCGCCCTGCGTCTTCGATACGATTTGAATTGTCCCGGAATTGTCGTGGAATATGGTGTAATCGCCTCGCACCGTATCCTTGAAGTAGCCCATCTGAGGCTCGTTGTAATCGATCTCGCCACCGGTCACTTTGCCCTTGCCGTCAAACGTCAAACTGCCCACCATCGCGCCCCACACAACGCCGGTGTTATTCGGGTCGCTCCCCTGCGCTGCTACAGGGCGAGCCGAACTCGTAACCAGCCTGTGGAATGGACGGTGAAGACTGGATGTTTCGTCAAGCGCCTTCGGCCGTGCAAGCCTTCGGACCTGTGCCGACCGAGCCGTATGGGACCTTGCCGCAGAGGACTCAACATCGCTGTAATAGGTGTAGACCTGCTGTTGAAAAACATATGTCCCGTTTAACTTGCCATCGTTCTGATTGGCAGGCTTGGAAGAGGAGGATGATCCGCACCCGGCGAACAAGAGGCATGCAGCGAAAGCGGCGAAGGAGGAGAGGAGGAGATGGCGCATGATGGATTGCTCCTGACAAATTCTTGGAACCGATTATAGCGATTCGGCCTGTGGTACAGCGATTTGGCCTATGGCGCGGGCCAATAGCTTGTTGGATGACCGGCCTACCCCTCGCGTTGTTGCAAGGCCTGGGATTCCGCGCGGCACCGGTCTAAAATCAAAGCTAATCATGGACTTTCCTCTTGTACGAATGCGACGGCTGCGACGCACTGAAGCGATGCGCGCCCTGGTGCGCGAAACCCGTCTGCATCCCAGCGCGTTGATTTCTCCCATGTTCCTCTGCCCCGGCCAGGGCGTACGCCGCGCCATCTCTTCCATGCCCGGCGTCTTCAATCTGTCCATCGATGAGGCCATCCGGGAGGCCACAGAAGCGGCAAAGGTGGGCGTTGGCGGATTTCTTCTGTTTGGCCTGCCGGAAACGAAGGACGAACAGGCCACCGGAGCCTGGGAAGAAAACGGAATCGTTCAGCAAGGTCTGCGCGCCATGAAGCGCGAACGTGCTCTCGACTCCACATTGCTGATCGCCGACGTTTGTCTGTGCGAATACATGTCGCACGGTCACTGCGGCGTGGTGCGGCAGGCGGAAGATGGCAGCCATACCGTCGAAAATGATTCCAGCGTGGAGATCCTTGCGCGGACCGCCGTTTCGCTGGCTCGCGCCGGAGCCGATATCGTTGCGCCCTCCGATATGATGGATGGCCGCGTACTCGCCATTCGTGAAGCGCTTGAGGGGGAGCACCTACACGACACGCCGATCCTTTCGTATGCATCGAAATTCGCCTCCTCCTTTTATGGGCCATTTCGCGAAGCTGCGGATTCCGCTCCGCAATTCGGCGACCGCCGCAGCTATCAAATGGACGGTGCCAATCGCCGCGAAGCCATGCGCGAAATTGAGCTGGATCTGGCCGAGGGCGCGGACATGATCCTGATGAAGCCTGCGATGCCTTATCTCGACATACTCCGCGATGCCCGCGACCGCTTCGATGTTCCGCTGGGCGCGTATCAGGTGTCAGGAGAATATGCCATGCTGCAGGCAGCGTTCGAGCGGGGATGGCTCGACCGCGAACGCGCCATGCTGGAGTCGCTGCTTTCCATCCGCCGCGCCGGTGCTGATTTCATCGTCACCTACTTCGCCAAAGAAGCTGCCAAGCTGTTATAGAAAATAGAGCGCGCTAGCCTTCTGTGCTGACATAAACCTGCGTTAAGGCGAAAGTTCTGCCATCACCGGCTTCGATTCAAACGGAAGAATGCCAGATTCAGCGCTGTGGCGAAGCTGACCCACGCCAGATAAGGCAGCATTAACCATCCGGCCAGCGGCCGCACTTCCCAGAACAGAACCATGGTCGCCAGAATTGCCAGCCAAAGAAAGCTGATCTCGCCCAGCGCGAACGCAATGGCTCGCCAGCGAAAGAAAATCAGGCTCCAGAAAAAATTAAGCCCCAATTGGATCAGGAACCATACCAGCCCATAGGTACGCAGTTGCGAGTCCGGTTGTTTCCACACCAGCCACGCCGCAATGCCCATCAGAATGTATAGCGTCGTCCACACTGGCGCGAAGATCCAATCTGGCGGATTGAACGAGGGTTTCTGCAGTGTCTGATACCAGGTGTGGACACCCGCGCGCGTCAGCAGTCCGGAAAATCCCCCCACTGCGGTTGAAAGTACAATCCAGCCGACCAGTTGCCATAATTGCAATTCATGGCCCGAAACTCTATTCATGGTGCACCTCTCCTGCAGAAAGTAGGATGCTGTCTCGACGTCTGGCACGGAAACCCAATATCCTGAATGCAGGGATCCTCAGGAAAATCATTATGAATGTAGATGCAGCATCCATCCA
>JBDTBI010000064.1:0-6558 GCA_039924215.1 Acidobacteriaceae bacterium | reverse complement strand
ACTATCCTTGACGGAGTTCTCATTTTTGCCGTCAAGGGTGGGTGCAAGCCATCCATTTCTCTATCGTTTTTTGCCACGTGACCAAGGAGTCCGTTTCATGCCAGACGCAAACCAGCCTCACTTCGACTCGCCGCTTTTTGCAAAATCGCAACCTTCCCGCAGAAAATTTTTATGCGGCACCGCAGCCGCGGTTGCCGGAATCATGACCACCGCAGGCATCGCCGCCGACGCGGCGCAGAGCCTGTTAAGCCCAGCTTCCGTGCTGGCCCAGAGCCAGCTCACTCCCGACGCGGCGTTGAAGGAGCTGATGGATGGCAATCGCCGCTTCGTGTCTGGCCGCACCACCGCCCACGAACATGACCTCGTGATTTTGAAGCAGCATCTCGCCGAAAAACAGGAGCCCTTCGCCGCCGTTCTTTCCTGCGCCGACTCACGCGTGCCGGTCGAGATTGTCTTCGATCAGACCATCGGCCATCTTTTTGTGACCCGCATCGCTGGCAATTTCATCACGCCCGAAATCATCGGCAGCCTGGAATACGGCGTGGCCGTGCTCGGCACGAAAGTGATCCTTGTTCTCGGCCACAGCAGCTGCGGCGCGGTCAAGGCGACCATCGCGGGCAAGTCTGTTCCCGGACAGATCAGCAGCCTCTATCCCCATGTGCAACCCGCCGTCGATGAGGCTGGGCACGACGTTAAGGCCGTTACCGAAGCGAATGCCAAAATCCAGGCCAAATTATTAAGCCAGGCGTCCACAGTTGTCGCGGAAAAAATTAAGGAAGGCCAACTGAAAGTCGTCGCTGGTTATTACGACATCGGCAGCGGCGCCGTCACCCTCCTGGACTGAGGAAGTAGAACTTGCCGTCATCGCTCTTGCACCCGCACCCTTCAGCCTCGCTGAAGGGTGCGCTGTGTCAGGGCGCATTCCCATTTCGTACATAAATTTTGTAACTGGCTGGTGGCATCGGCTGGAGGTTATAGAGGATAGCCGGTTCCATAAAGCCGGATGTAAAATCGCAACAGCGGGAAATCCTGTTCCACGCTTGAACTCAGGTGTCTTTGAAACCTGGCTGCATTGAGGGAGCTAGATAGGCTATGCAGCGTCGCAAGTTTCTTTCTTCATCCATGGCCGCGGCGGCAGCCGTCGCGCTGGGCACAGGCTCCAGCTTCTCTCAAGTCGTGTCCACCCCATTGTCGGTCCTGCCCGCCCCATCGTCCAGGCAGTCGCGCCTCATTCTCTACGTCATGGCAGAGCTGGTAGAAACGAATTCAGCAAAACTTCGCGTCGTGGTACAGAGGCTGGGTAGCAGTGGATTCAACGTGCTGGTTCTATCTTTCCTACAAGCCCGCACGGCAAACGGAACGCTGGATCTTCTCTACAACGGCAATGCCGTAGCGTCTTTTGCCCCACAAGTTCCCGCACTGCTGGCACGGCTGCGCTCCGGCTTCGCGACCCCCTCCGGCTTCGCGACCCGCAGGCGGATTCAGATTTCCATCGGCGGTTGGGGAAATACTCCAACCTTTGCCGCAATCCGCAGCGCGGGTGTGGCAGCCTTTGTGCGTCAGTTGACCGACCAGGTCATCGCTCCGCTGGGGCTCGATGGCATCGATCTCGATCTGGAGCCGCAGGAGGGTGATCTGGAAAACTGGATTGCCGTGCATCGAGAGTATGGGAAGATCCTTGTCGATCTCACGAATGAATACAAGCGCGTTCATCCCGCCCATCTTGTGACCTATGCGCCCATCTCCTCCGTTGCGGCGGAAACTTTCATGATGCCTTCGTCGATTCCGGACCTGAAAGGGAGCCTGCTACAGGCTACGCGTACGCCGCAGGGAAACAACATCGACTGGCTGAACGTGCAGTTCTATGAAGGCGGCGTCGTTTCGCAGGGCAGCATTGCCGATTTTTATCGGACCCGGCTGGCGGGCCCGCTGGTCGCGATGCGCGAGCAGGTGGGAATTTCAAAACCGCTGTATTTTTTTACTCCAACATTCGAGCCCCACGCAAAACAGCCATTGGCATTCTGCCAGCGGACCATCGCCGCCATCAATTCCAGTTGTGCGGATCTGCATGCGGGGCAACTCAGCGGCGCGGCGCTTTGGGACTATCAGCAGATAGAGTCTGCAATCGGGGCTTGGTCCGCGGGGCTGCAATCTGTTCTGCGTTCCTGACGCGTCTGATTTCAAACTCTAGGAGGGTTCTCGAGAATCTGTTCCTTAAAGTACGCATCCACAGAATCGTTTTCAGTCAACACACAGGAACAAAGTCGAAGCGCCGAATGGAGGTCGGAAATGCGAGGTGAAAGCAAGGAGCGTGAAAGCAAGGAACGTGAAATCGAGGAGAGGTTTCCTCCATCCTCCCCGGGTTCCGCGAATGTCAATCGTCGCGACGCGCTCAAGGTACTGGGAATCGGGGCTTTCGGTGCTCCCATTGCTGCCGCGCTCCATGCGCCCGCTGCCCTGGCAGCGAACACTGCACCCGCGCAGCCGCAACCAATAACGGGAAGTGTCGATCACCTGGAAGGGGAGCACGAGAAAGCCGGAAATCCCTTTAATCCATGTGGAAAGCCAAGACGCGCGCAACACTTTACGGGCCCTTTTCCAACGAACTACACGACCTACATGGTAAATTCTCCCAACCAGCCTCATGACCTTCCGCTTCGAGTGTTGTTGCCGGATAAGCTGGAAACGATCGCTTCACCCAGGGTGCTGTATGTGCTCCCGGATATGCCAGGAATCGTTCGGGATGACGGCCTACTCTCCGTACTGGAAGCGGACCTGCATAACAAGTACGGATTGATTGCCGTGTCTCCTTCGTTCAGTGATTGGCCCTGGTACGCCGACAATCCCAGGAATCCGAAAATCCGACAAGAGACCTACTTTGTAAATGAGATCGTGCCGTTCATCGACAAGGTTTACCCGAAGGCAAGCAAAGTAAGGCTTTTGGTAGGGATGAGCAAGTCCGGGAATGGAGCTTTCCAATTGCTCTTACGCCACCCGGACGTGTTCCATGCTGCCGCCATCTTTGATTCTCCACTCATGGCCAACTCCGCCACTCAGTTCCAGGCTGTCGATATCTACGGGGATAATGAGAACTTTATGAAGAACTATTGTGTCCCCCAGTTGCTTTTGGAGCGGGCCGAGTTGCTGCGTGGCAAGCCTCCGAGATTCGCGATACTCGGATACAGCTTGTTCGGGGGGCCAAATGCAATGCATGGGCCACACCTTCAGGAGGCCCACGCATTTATGGAAAGCCTGGGGATTCGGCACATCTATCAGAGCAATACCTGCCGGGACCACTTGTACGGCAGCGGCTGGCTGGAAGGCGCTGTGGCAGCGCTGGACAAGATGTCCCGGTCTTAGGTCAAACATCTCACAGTCTTGGAACAAGTGGGCGGTCCACCTGGCAGCGCGCGCAGTGATTCAAACGACGTAGGGTGCAGTTTCTTTATCACGAATTTGACTATCCAATTTTTTGACGGATCAAAAGGAATAATGAACGAACAAGTAAAAATCGTTGCATGCCCCCGCGATGCGTGGCAGGACTTGCCGAAGCTGATTCCCGCGGAAGTAAAGGCAGCCTACCTGCGCGATTTGATTGCTGCTGGCTTCAGGCACGTCGATGCCGTCTCGTTTCTCTCTTCCCAGGCCGCGCCGCAGGCTGCCGACTCCGAGCAGGTCCTGCGCCTGCTGCAGCCTCCATCGGAAGTCGAAATCATCGGCGTCGTCGCTGATAAAAAGGGAGCAGAGCGCGCCATCACCACGGAAGCCGTGAACACGCTCGGTTTCCCATATTCCATCTCTCCCGGCTTTCTGCGGCGCTATCAGAACCAGACACCGGAAGAAGCTCTCGATGCGCTCGATGACGTTGCGGAACTGGCCTATCGAGCCGGTCTCGACCTGGTCGTCTACGTCTCCATGGCCTTCGGAAATCCCTACGGAGACTACTGGAGTCTCGATGAAGTCATCGAGGCCTACAGCCTGTTGACTGAGCTGGGTGTCGAGCAGATTTCTCTCGCCGATACGGTCGGTCTGGCCAGCCCGGAGCAGATTGCGGAACTTGTGTCCGCTGTAATCCCGACAGTCCCGACCAAGGATCGCGTGGAGTTCGGAGTGCACCTCCATGCTCGCCAGGGTCAGGTCGAAGCGAACGTTCTGGCAGCCTACAATGCTGGCTGTCGCCGGTTTGATACCGCGATCGGTGGACTCGGGGGTCCTCTTTTCGCACGGAATCTCGCGCAGGATCCCCCGCAGGATCGAACGACAGGCAACATTCCCACGGAGCAGGCGCTGGATGCGCTTCGCAAGGCTGGCGCTGCCCTCCCGCAGATGGCTCCTCTGGCCGGTTTGCTCGTCCGTGCAGGTCAGCTTTCCGAGCAGTTTGGCCCGGTGATTCAGTAGGTAACCGGTGGTGCGGCAGGCGAATTGTTCACTGAAATTATGTCGTGATACGATATAACTATCAGATGGACCCCCGCCTCCCCAAACAGGATCCAAACCAGCCCGTGTATCAGGCCTTGGCGGAATTTCGCCATCAATTGCGTAAATTCCTGCAGGCCAGCGAATACGCGGTGCATGAGGCCGGTCTGCATCCGCAGCAGCATCAGCTTCTGTTGGCTGTGGCTGGCGCTCCGGCTTCAGTGTTTCCTTCCATTGCATACGCGGCAGACGTGCTCGGGCTGAAACACAACAGCGTGGTGGAACTGGCGGATCGTTGTGAAAAAGACAATTTGCTGGGACGCAGGATCGACCCACATGACCGTCGACGGGTCTGTCTGCAAGTGACCGCGCATGGGCGAAAAGTTTTGCATGGGCTGACCCGCGCCCACATGCAGGAACTGGATTCACTGGCCCCGCATTTGATTGAAGCATTGCAAGTTGTTCTCGAAAATGAAGTCCATGCTGCACGAATTTTTTTGGCTCGGAAAGATGCATGAAAGACGTTCGATGGTAGAGATAGAAAACCCACAATTGAAGCCGAAAATTCGGGACCGGATTGTCTCCCACCCGATTTTGCGTAAGTATTTTCCCCTGGTCCATGAGGATCTGACGGCTGTCTATGCGCGCGACCTTCAGAAATGGCTTTTGATTGCGCCCATTATCGGTTTGATTACCGGCCTTACGATTACCGGCATCGCAATCGTGATTCTGGATAAGTTATGGCCCGTGGTGCTTCACTTGTTCCTGCATCACTACTGGACAATCGTGCCCGTGTTGACGGTGTCATTTGCGGTCACCGGATTGATCATGCAATACATGACGCCCGATCCCGACGAGCATTCCACTGAGGAGATCATCCGCTCCTACCATGAGCGTCAGGGCGACATCGACACCCGGTACTTCATTCCAAAAATCATCGCCGCCATCACCACCGTAGGATTCGGCGGCAGTGCCGCCCTGGAAGGCCCCAGCATCTACGGCGGAGGCGCCATCGGGTCGTGGCTCTGGACCAAACTGCGGCGTTTCCACTTACAACCGCGCGATCGGCGCATTATGCTCATCAGCGGCGCGGCAGCCGGCATGGCTGCTGTTTTTCGTGCGCCCATGACTGGCCTCGTCTTTGCGCTGGAAATGCCATACACAGACGACCTGGCCCACGAGGCTCTGTTGCCCTCGTTGATTGCATCCGTGGTCTCCTATGTCACGCTTGCGTTTTTCCTTGGTGGTTCTCCGTTGTTTGATTTTGCCAGCTCCACAACTTTCACGGGCCGCGATCTACTCTGGTGCGCGTTTTTAGGTGTGGTCATGGGGCTGGTTGCCATGGCCTTTACCATCACCTTCCGCCGCGCCCGCGTATTCATGGTGGGGTGGAATATTCCTCACTGGATGAAGCTGACTCTGGGCGGCTTTCTCACCGGTGTTTGTGGCTTGGCATTTCTGATGATGTTTCGTGGCCAACTGGTTCCGCTGGGGCCGAACTATGAAGCGGTCGGGCTCATCCTGAACCGGCACCACGGCAGCCTAGAACTGGTGGTCTTCGGCTTCCTCAAGCTCGCCGCAACTCTGTTTAGTCTTGGCAGCGGCGGCGTCAGCGCCATGTTTGTTCCATTGTTTTTGTCTGGCGGCAGCTTTGGAGCCGCTTTCGCACAGTCGGTTGTACATACGAATCACATCGAACTCTATGCCGCGACCGGCATGGCCGCCTTCATCGCCGCCGGCTACAAGACTCCGCTGGCCGCGGTCGTGTTTGTTGCCGAGGCCACAGGTGGCCACGCTTTCATTGTTCCGGCGCTGATCGGTGCGGCAGTGGCCTATGCAGTTTCCGGCGAAGCTTCCGCCTCCGGCGACCAATGCCTGCATGAGGGTGTGCGCGTTCAGGAATTGAGGCACATTGTTGTCGCGGACGTGATGCAGCAAAATGTGGTTTCCGTCGTGGCCGCCTCCACTTTGCTGGAATTTGCGGACAAGATTAGTGGGCATCGCCCGCACACGGCGTTTCCCGTGTTGGATGGTGACGCTGTTACTGGGGTCATGTTAGTGTCTTCGCTTGGACGTGTTCCTCCAAAAGAGTGGGCAAGAATCAAGGTCGAGGACGTAGCTGAAAGAAATATCATGAGAGTT
>JBDTBI010000063.1:0-7566 GCA_039924215.1 Acidobacteriaceae bacterium | reverse complement strand
GCGAAACTCGGAGGTTGGGATCGATGCGGTCACTTCGTTCGGCTGACTTTGCACATCGCTTCGTTCTTCCTGGCTTTGGCCATTGCTTTCTTCTTGTGTTGCGGATTCGCTGGGAACACTGAGGCCGGACCGCCAGCGTGCAGGGACAAAACGCACAAGAAAGCGGTCATCCAGCAGAAGGAATCCCAGGGCAAGGACGATGTAGTTGAGAAACGCGTAGTTGCCGGTCATGATGACGGCGATCTGCCATGGCGTCACGAAGAAAAAGCATACGATGCGCCAGCGGCGAGGCAGAAACAGCATCCAGACCAGAACCAGTTCCATCCCAAGCGTCGCCACAACAGTGGAAGCCTGAAACCAGTGCGGCAGATGCTGCACGTACCATCCAATCCAAGTGGGCAACGGACCATTTTGGTAGTACTGATCCATGGCGGTCAGATGACGCCACTCGGGATCTCCGCTGGCCAGCTTTACGACGCCGGATTCAAAGTAGATGCGAAACCACTCCCACAACAAAAGGAACAGGCTGGCGCGTATCGGAGGCCGCAGCCTGCCCCAGCCGGGGAAGAATCCCGCGGGCGCAAAAAAGAGCGAGATGAAGCCCGCTTCCAGCAGCATGCCATCGGACTGATAGCCGGAAAAATCTCCAGCTGCGCTGACAAACGAGAGAAAACAGACGAAGCAAACGATCAGCATGGTGCGCGGCCAGACATTCGCGACGACCAGTAGCGAGGCCACGATGCCGACCCAGCAGAGAGCCATCAGCATATTGGAGCTGCTAGAAAACCATAATAACGTGGGTGCAAACCAGAACCGCAGGGAGCCAATTCCATGTTCCACGGCGGCGAGATATTGGCCAGCGGGAAGAACTCCCTGTGGTCCGATCAACCCTCGGATCTGAAAAATGAGGGAAAAGAACGCGGAAAAGTAGATCAGCCCGAGGGCGCGCAGAAAGATCCAGCGCGCAATGTGGTGGTCAGGCGTGCCCTGGCTGGCGTCGAACCAGGAATGAATCGTGCGTGCGGGAGTCCAGTTCATCGATCTAGCAAATTATAGAGCGGGCTGAACATTCCACCACACGCGAATCCACCCACGAAGGGTTGAACTCTGGAGTATGCGTCGTTCGTCCTCACACTAGGTGGGGCCGTTCGGCTTCGCGCATATTGCGAGCGAAGTACACCACGCCCACCGTCGCAAGCGCAGTCCCCACGCACCAGGAGCATATACGCTCATGCTGCGTAATTTGCCTGCGAACATTGCGGATTGCCATGGTGGCATCCAGAGCCACCTTTGCACGCAGTGCTCTGCGGACCCATGGCCTCGAAGATTTGGCGGCAATCAGCAGCGCCAAAGTGATGCCATAGCTACCCAGGCCTAACACGCCGTCTGGAATACCAAGGTGATATGCGCCTTTCGACGTGACAACGCGTCTGGAGTTGAAGATGCGTCCCGGCGGATCGGGCAGGTCCTTCATCATTTTTAGCTGCACCAGCGCGACGGGAGTCAGTGACGCCATTGCGGCACAACAACACGTAATCGCCATGCTCCTGGGTACGGAGCATTCCTTACGCGGTGCGTCCGATTTTTCCGGCCGATTGTCTGCTTTCAGCTGCGATGACATTACTTGTCTCCTTTCGAGATTGCTGAAATTTTTTCCAGCCGACAACGGCTGCGGTCACAAACGCCGTTCCAGCGGCTACAAACCAGTTATGATGCAAATCCATGAAGACCTGTGGGCTGAAGAAATGCGCTTCCTTGTTGAACGGCCCGTGGGCGCCGTGCCGACCGGGAACATAGTCCCACAGATTGTCGAGCCGGTCGGGGTCGTCAAGAACATCTGTTTGCTGCGCCTCATAGCCCGTATCTCCCAGATAGCGGTCAAGCAGAGAGGGTACGAACATCTGCCCGACGATTGCCTGCACGGTTGGCGAACCAACCCAGTACTCGCGCCGCGGCCGATCCACTCCCGCAGCGTAGACGACAACCCTGGCAGCAACTTCCGGTTGGAAAATGGGGGGCACCGGCTGAGGCTTATCCGGGAGCCGACTTTTTACCCAGGTGAACTGGGTGGTGTTCATCGCAGGCATTTGCACCACCGTCAGCTGAACATTGCTTTTATCGTGGTACAGTTCACACCGCAGAGAATCCGTAAACCCAATGATGGCGTGCTTCGCGCCGCAATAAGCAGACTGCAAGGGAATGCTGCGGACCGCAAGCGCTGAACCCACCTGAATGATGGTTCCGCGGTCTCGTGGCAGCATCCGCCGGAGAGCCGAGAGCGTCCCGTACACGTACCCCAGATAGGAAACCTCTGTCACTCGTTTGTATTCTTCCGGAATCATCTTTTTTACCGGCGAAAATACGGAAGTCATGGCGTTGTTGACCCACACGTCGATGGGCCCAAAAGCTTCCTCCAGCCGGGTGGCAGCGTGTTCCACAGAGGCGGCATCGCTGACATCGAGCGGCAGCACCAGGGCTTCCCCTCCCAACTGCTGCACCTCTTCGCTGCACGCCTCCAGGGCCTCGCGATTGCGCGCGATCAGGCCGATGCAGGCCCCCTGTTTTGCGAACTCATGTGCGATGGAACGCCCCAGACCGGCAGAAGCTCCGGTGACCATCACCACTTGCTGCGCTTTCATCCAACTTCCTTTCTCTTCATGCAGCTTTCTTATCCCAGGGAGCCGCCTGAAACGATCATCTCAAACTTTTTGGAACGTATGTCAGATCAGTGAGAGGATTTCTAAATTAAGTTCCCGTTTTACACCGCGAGTTCTACCTGGGATGCCGCGCTCTGAAAATTTGTCAGGACCTCCGCGCCTTGGCTTGTTACCGCAACGACATCGCAGTGACGCATCCCGCCGTAACCATCGAGATAGATCGCCGGTTCGATATTGAAGGTCATGCCGATTTCCAAAACATCGGTGGATTTTGGGTGAATTCTCGGTATGGCGTCATGATTTGCCGCCGAAAAACACACGCCGTGTCCGGTTGCGTGTTTGAAATTTTCACCGAATCCGCGCTTCGTGAGGACATCGCGAGCCGCCTTGTCCACTTCCGCCGCAGCGACACCGGGGGAAATGCGGCCCAAAGCTGCCTCCCGCGCTTCAAAAATTGCATCGCGCATGGCCGTTTGCTTCGCGTCCGCCTCGCCGCAGGTATAGGTGCGCGTGATGTCGGTCCAGTATCCGTCGGCCTGGGAATTGCAGTGAACCATGACCAAATCGCCCCGTTCAAGGGTGCGTGTTCGCGTCCGCGCATACGCTGCGCAGGCAGTCGCGGAGTTTTTCCCCGACATGCAGAAAAAGAATGCGTCCGTGCGCACGGGCAGTTTTCCTGCCGGGCACCCGGCATACGCTGACCGGAAAACCTCCGCCGCCTGCGGCTCTGTCATGCCAGACTTCAGTTCCATGCTGCCCGCTTCATACGCGGCCTGCGCGATCTTGCAGGAGAGGCGGAGCTTATCCAGCTCGTGCGGCGTTTTTGTTTTGCTCAACCGGTTCAACAGGTCGTCCGCGGGCAGCAGCGTGGCCTTCGGAAAGGCCTCCTGCATGAAGTCACGGAGAATCGCACCGAAATGAAACTGCACTGGATAGGAAGCTGGGGTGACCATGCTGCCCAACTCCACCCCGATCCGCGCGGAATCGAGACCTAGGGAAGCCACCAGATGGGTAAAAGGTTGTGCGATGGCCTTTTCTGTATTGGTAATTTGGCTGAGCGATCCGGGCTGAAAGCCGGTGCGCTGCGCGACCGACATGCTCGCCGCAATTTCCTCTTCGTCTTCCGGCAGCAGGAGATGCATCGAACCGTCCACAGTGAACAGCGCAACGGTGTTCGCCATCACGGGCCAATATCCGGTGAGAAGCAGCACATGCGATGGGAGAGAGCAGAACACGGCGTCCAGTTCGCTTTCGCGGAGAGCCGTAACAATGCGGTCAATGCGGTCAATGCGGTCAATGCGGTCTGTATCCGGCTCAATCTTCGCGGTCGCGGTGGGTGTATCGCTCATGATGTTAGGTTCGCCAAGCGAGGAACTCCTCGGCCATATGTACCCGGCGGTGCAAGATCGCGGCGGATGGCTGGCTGCATCATATCGCGATGGTTCGTGTTAAAAATAGATTCCCTTTGTGCAATTAAGTAATCTGCCGTTCTGGCGGCCAGCGCTTGAATCGTCAGGCCAGGGTTGGCAGAGCCTTGCGTAGGCAGGATGCTGCCGTCGCACACAAACAAATTGGCTATATCGTGGGTGCGTCCATACTTATCCACAACGGAGGTGTGCGGATCCGACCCCATGCGCGCCGCGCCAACCAGATGTGCGTATCGTGATTCCTCCACCACTTCTTCCGCTCCAGCAGCCCTCATGACTTCCATCACCTTATTTTTTCCGAACTCAATCAGCTTTTGATCATTTTCGTGAAGACCAAAGGTAACCTTCGCAACGGGAAGGCCAAAGCGGTCCTTTTGCTCGGCAAGCTGGACCCGGTTTTCCGGCCAGGGGAGAATTTCTCCCAACAGCGCAATCGAGGACCAGTGGTTGTAGTCCATCATGATGCGACGCAAGCCCCATCCCCAGGCGCCCTTGGCAGTCATCATCTGCTTCGCGAAGGCAATGGGAAGCGGCCCGACGGTCTGGATGGCAAAGCCACGTGCAAAATCGCGCTTCGGATCGGTCTCATAAAATTCTTCCGTCAGAGCGTGTGCAGGGGGAGCCTTGTATACGCGCACCAGTTGTTCAAATCGGCCCAGGACAACGTTGCCGGCCTGCGCCATCAAATAGCGCCCGACGGTATCACTGGAATTCGCCAGTCCGTTTTCGTGCCCAGGGCACGCTGAGTTCAGCAGCAAGCGCGGCGTCTCAATGGAGTAGCCGGACACAATGACTGCTTTTGATTTCTGGAAATGCTCCTGACCCTGGTGATCGAAGTAGCTGACCCCAGTGACGCGATTCTCCTCGTCCAAATGGATACGGCTGACCATGGAGTTGTCACGTATTTCCGCGCCATGTCCCAACGCGTCCGGCACGTGCGTAATCAACGTGCTGGCCTTGGCACCCACTTTGCACGCCTGAATGCAGAATCCACGATAAATGCAATGTTGGCGGTCGCCGTGCGAACCGGAGAGAATAGCAACCGGCCCCCCGATGCTGACGCCGATGCCGAGCTTTGTACATCCTTTGATGAGCGTATCGCCCGCTCCACCCATCGGATGAGGGCCGTAGGCATAGCCATGAGGATCTCCCCATGGATAATATGCGGGCCCGGCCACCGGCATTTCCAGCTCGAGCTGTTCGTAATACGGCTTCAATTCGTCATACGACATGGGCCAGTCGATACCCACGCCATCTTCGGAATGAATGCGGAAATCCGACGGATGCAGTCGAGGTGTAAAAGCCGCCCAATGCACCGAGCCCCCTCCGACACCGCGACCGCAATTGTTTGCGCCCAACGCCAGCGGATGTTGCCCTCCTGTGATGCGTAGGTCCTCCCAGTACAGGTTGTGGGAACCGGCTTCATCGCTAACCCAGTCACGTTCCGTGTTCCAGAACGGCCCCGCTTCCAGGCCCAGCACGCGAAAGCCGGCGCGCGACAGGCGCTGCAGCAGCACCCCACCGGCGGAGCCGACTCCAATCACGACGTAGTCGACTTCCTCTTCTCCAAAGCGTCGCATGGGCACATCGATCTTTTGAATCGGACCGAGCGCGTGACCCTCGCCATTCCGTTCATTGAAGAGGTATTTGCGCAGTGGATTCAATGCGACCCTCCCTGCCCCGGTGTGGCGTGATGCAAATCGTGTCCGCTGACAAATTCATATCGGTCCGAAACGGAATCCTCGGGCGCTACCCACTCGTACCGCTGTTCCTCGACTTCCCATGGCTCCGCTTCGCCTCGTTCCAGACGCATGTAGGCGCGCGGGTAGGCCGGGCCGCCAAACCCGATCTCATCCCAGGCGTACGGGTGAGCGTAGTAGGCTTCTACTGCATCCTGCACCATCAGCATCCAGAAGCGATGGACCGGCATTCGTTCCCAAATTGCATGGGCGCCTTCGGGCTTGCCGTCGTGGATTGTCCGGAGCAGATTGTCCTGCTCAAGCGGCGTCAGATCGAGAAAGCCTCGTCCGTCTTTACTCCTTGCGATCTGTTCAATCGCCTGGATTCCAAGGTGATAGGCTTCCTGATCCGTGGGCATATTTTCGTAGCGATAGCCGTCCAGCCTGTTCGTGTGCAGGCGTTCATCGACCATGGGGACAATCGGAATCCTGTACTTGTCGTCGCGATCGCTTTGGGGAAGGATGTGCTCGAAGATCGCCTCGATCAGCGGCGCTTCCTGCGGGGTGAAGAAATGAAGCTCCATGGAATGATGAACACGCTGCAGCACAGTCTTGCGAGTAGCTTCATCCCATGTATTTTGCTGATCGAGCGTGGAAAATCCTGGATAATACCCTGGCTGCACATGATTCTTTGGCCTCATCTCTCTCTCCCGAACAAGCTCGCCATTAGACCCAGCATGCCGCAGGCACTAAAGAGGAGCGGCGCCAGGATGGGCGGCCCGTACATGATGTTGTAGAGCAAATGCTTGCTTCCACCCGGACGCCTCAGAACGCCGCGCGCATGGTAGTAAAAACCTACGCCACCATCCACAACCGCGAGCGCGGACAACGCGGGCAGCCATGTATGCGCGACTTTTCGGTTGCGGGTGGCCATGATGCAGGCGGCAATCAGCATCGGCGAAAGCAGCACTGGAGTCCATTGTGACTTGTAGCGGAAATTATTTTTGTAGTGGGAATAAAACGCTTCAAAGCCGCTGAAAAATGCCGCACAGGCCGTCGCCACGGCCATATGCTTTTGAAACCTGCCTTCCCGCAGATCCTGGGAAAAACTGATCGTTTCCGGAGTTGAGATTCGCTTGCCTGGGAGTGCCTTGGTCCAATGATGTTCCTGTGCAGCGCGCGGAAACCATGCGACGTCGCCCGCTGGGCGATCCGTGGATTCCTCTCTGCGCATGTAGGAAGCGATCAGGCCCAGATACGCGCTGAGGCCGAACAGCAATGGAGCGAAGATGGGAGGACCCATGACCATATTGATCATGGGAAATCGCCAACCGCCTGGCTTACGCGCGATGCCTCGAAGGTGAAAATAGAATCCGAGAGCGCCATCCGCCAGAGTAAGTGCGGCAATGGGCCGCAGGACACGCCGCGCCCCGCGTCTGCTCCGGAATCCAGCCACTCCACCGGCGACGAGCAATAAACTCAGCACCACCGGCGTGTACATGACTCTGCGACTGTAACTGCCGCGATAATGTTCGTAGCCGACTTCCAGCCCCGTCATCAGGCTGGAAACGCCAGCCAAAAGCGACAGGCTTCTTTGAAAACGGCCCTCACGAATATCCTGTTCGACATCTTCTGCGGCTCGAATGACCTCGGGCTGATTTCTCTTTCCCGCAGAGTTTCCGCGTTTCACTTCTTCCGATCTCTTTGTTGTGCCCTTATCCATCCGCTCCCCGTCGTCTATGGTTGAGTGACCCAATCACCGCAGCTGTTAAATCACTTCGCGCACTTTGTCTTCCAGAATTG
>JBDTBI010000062.1:0-3862 GCA_039924215.1 Acidobacteriaceae bacterium | reverse complement strand
GATTGGGCCCTCGGGAAACAATCTACGGGATCTGCGAATCCTCATGACTCGGTAGCTTTTGCAAGCTTTTGTGGAAGCGATTGTTGCAGAAAATATTCCATAAATCATATATTTCGATTTAGAATTGTATGAAATACATGTTCACATATTGGATACATATCGATAATGGGTTCAGAAGCCGCATTCAGCAGGTTGCGTCCAATCGATTTGCAGACGCATTCAACCTGTGGCATCGACTCGGATTCGATGGAATCAATTTGTAACGACTACCCGTTAACGGATCTGGCACACTAGTTGCATGTCGCAATATGGACTGCATCAGAAAATGCAGAACTTACCGGCATTCCTGACACGGAAAGAAATGCTTCACAATGCCCCGGAATATCCCATTCCGCAGTGTCCCGATCGCGCTCGCGGTCCTCACTCTCGCCGCAATCATTTTTGCAGGCATCAACTATAGCCACGAGAATGATTTTCAGCTCCCCACCGATCGTGTCTGGTGGGCAGAGGCCAAAGGCGGCCTTGTAGCCCAGAAAGTGCTGCCCAACGGCCCAGGAGAACGAGCGGGGATAGAAGTCGGGGACTTGTTAACCGCGGTCAACAAGCACCCCACTCCGCGCATTGCAGCGCTGCAACGACAGATTTTTAACACCGGGATCTACAGCAAGGCCACCTATACCGTCTCCCGAAACGGCATTCCACTGGAAATCCCGGTCATCCTGATTGCTCAGGATCGGAGCATCAACGCCGGTCTGCGCTTCATTGCGCTGGTCTATCTGTTAATTGGCCTGTATATCTTGTTTCGTCGCTGGACTGCGCCTCGTTCCATTCATTTTTATATCTTTTGTCTGTGCTCCTTCGTTCTCTACGCTTTCATCTACACCGGAAAGTTGAACCTATTTGATTGGGTCATTTTCTGGGGCTACACGGTTGCCAGTGCGGCACAGCCAGCACTTTTTTTGCATTTTGCGTTTACGTTTCCAGAGCCCAACCGAACCCTGGGTCAACGCCGCATGGCATGGCTCCTGTACATTCCCGGAATTGCTCTGGTTGCTCTCTTTGTTGCATCCATTCATCTCTGGTCTGCGACAGAGCTGTTGGACAATCGACTGAACCAGACCTCGATTGGCTATATGGCGGCGTATTACGTCGTAGCGGCGCTGGTATTTTTTATCAACTACCGCCGCGCCGATAATCCCCTGACGCGCCAGCAATTGAAATGGCTGAACCGCGGTACCCTGCTTGCCGTCATACCGTTTACCTTGCTCTATGCCGTTCCCACGCTGGCCCTGGGAGCGTCGGCCAACAGACTCCTCAGCGAAATCGGTGTTCTCTGCCTGGTATTTATACCGCTCACCTTCAGCTATGCGATCGTGCGCTATCGCTTAATGGATGTGGACCTGATCTTCAAACGCGGCGTTACCTATACGCTGGCAACTGGAACGCTGGTCGCCATCTATTTCGGTGCTGTCGCGTTTGTCGGCGAAGTTGCTGGAAAGCGCTTGCCTGCGGCGGGGGGCTGGGGCCTGGCTGCCGCCATTATCATCGCCGCGCTGGTATTCGATCCAATTAAGCGCGCGATTCAGGACCGTGTCGATCGCATCTTTGACCGCAAACGGCTCGACTCTCGCGCCACGCTGGTGGAATTTGCGCGAAGTCTGAATACGCAAACCGATCTGCGTGCCCTGCTGAATGCCCTGGTGGACCGGCTGCCGCGAATTCTGCAGGTGGCCCGCATCGGCGTATTTCTCGATGAGGAACACGGCAGTCGCCTGCCGCGTTTCCAACTCGCCGCCAGCCATGGCATTCCTGCCACGATACAGGAGTATGCCGTCAATCTTGATATGGGATTTCTGCACTTCGACGACCGGGAAGACGGATCACATATCTTCCTGGAGAGCACGCAAAATGCTCCCCACCTGACAGGTGCTCAGCAGCGAGCCGTCCAATTGCTGGATCTCAATTACTATCTACCGTGCCGGGTTCAACAGCGCACCATCGCCGTGCTGGGACTGGGCCGCACAACGAATGGAGATTTTCTCTCCAGTCCGGATGTGGAATTGCTGGAAACACTCGCCAGTTATGTGGGTATCGCCATTCAAAACGCACGCTTGTACGCGCGCCTCCAGGAGAAAATTGCCGAATACGAGCAGCTCAAGGAGTTCAACGAAAACATCGTAGAGTCCATCAACATCGGCATTCTGGCAGTCGATCTGGCCGACCGTATCGACAGCTGGAATGCTCAGATGGAATCCATGTACGCAGTGTCGCGGTCAGAAGCCCTGAATCAGCCACTTAAAAATTTGTTTCCGCCGGATTTCCTCGCGGAATACGACCGAGTCAAACATGAAACCGGCGTACACAACCTCTATAAATTTCAACTGGCCACGCGTGCCGGGGAAACCCGCACCGCCAACATCACCATTGCGCCCCTGGTTGATAAAGATTTCACTACGGTTGGCCGTATTATCCTGGTCGATGACATCACCTAGCGAATACAACTGGAAAACCAACTCGTGCAGGCGGATAAATTGTCCTCAATTGGCTTGATGGCGGCTGGCGTAGCCCATGAGGTGAACACTCCACTGGCAGTCATTTCCTCGTACACGCAGATGATGGCCAAACAGGTTCGTGGAGATGAGCGGGTTAGACCGCTGCTGGACAAGATCACGCAGCAGACTTTTCGCGCATCAGAAATTGTGAATAGCCTGCTCAATTTTTCACGCACCAGCACGATCGAATTCAAAGCCATCAACGTCAATCATGTTCTGGAAGAAACAATGGCGCTGCTGCGGCACCAGTTCAGTACTTCACGCATCGCCGTCGAGCTTGCCTTGCAGCCCGACCTGCCGGATATTCTGGGCAACACGGGGAAGCTCCAACAGGTGTTCCTCAACCTGTTTCTGAATGCAAAGGATGCCATGGCCGATGGCGGCAAGCTTCGCGTGGAAACCATCGTAAATGGTCAGGTTGAAGTCATCATCGGCGACACGGGATCTGGCATTGCAGAAGAAAATCTGCGCCGTATTTACGATCCTTTTTTCACCACGAAGTCCGCCGTTGTTGAAGGTCAGCGGCGAGGCACCGGCCTTGGCCTCTCTGTCAGTTATGGCATTATTCAGGAACATGCCGGCAAGATCCAGGTGGAAAGCAAAATTGGCGAGGGTACCACGTTTCATCTGCAATTTCCCATATTAAGGAAACACGTTCATGCCTGATGTAGACCCCTTGCACTCTCCCGAGACGGACAGTTCCCTTCCGCTTCGCCTGCTCATCATCGATGACGAAGCAGCGATTCGCGAATCGCTGCAGCTGCTGTTGGAACTGGAGGGCTTTGAGGTTGCAACCGCATCCGACGGTGCGGCGGGCTTGCGGAGCATGGAGGATTCCGTCTACGATCTGGTATTGCTGGATCTGGCTTTGCCCGACCAGAGCGGCTTCGAAATTCTACAGTCAATCCGCGCACGACACTCAAACCTCCCCGTCATCATGATCACGGCCTATGGGACGGTGCAGAATGTCGTGGAAGCCATGCATTTCGGGGCCAATAATTTCATACAAAAGCCGTGGGACAACGAAAAACTTCTCGCCGATATTCGTGGCGCCATCGGGCAGCATCGCGCGGAAACGGAAAACATCCAACTAAAGCGCGCTCTGAAACAGCGGTATAGCTTTGAGAACATCATCGGGAAAAGTGACGCGATGCAGACCGTGTTGGACCTGGTCAGCCAGGTCGCTCCCAGCCGCTCCACAATTCTGGTTCAGGGAGAAAGCGGGACCGGAAAGGAACTCATCGCGAAAGCCATCCACTCGCACTCGCCCCGCCGCGACAAACCGTTCGTCCCTGTCCACACCGGAGCGG
>JBDTBI010000061.1:0-3106 GCA_039924215.1 Acidobacteriaceae bacterium | reverse complement strand
ATCCAAAACCAAACCCATAGCCGTAACCAATCCCACCACCAAACCCACAGCCTCCGGGCAGCCATCCCCATCCAAAGGTGTTGATGTAGGACCATCCGCCGCAATGAAATGGGAGCCAGCCCCAGGGATAACCGGAAATCCATGAAACCCCGAATCCGCCGATATCTGCCCAACTGCCAAAGCCATACGGATCGAAACCGGCGCCCACGCCATACGGCTGCCAGACCATTCCGTAACCGGGAAGCGGATACCAGCCGCCGTACGTGTCCAGATCGCTCCAGCCGTACGCAATGCCCCTGTCCATGCTATTGCCCTGCTGCGTCCTGGCGGACGTCTGATTCGCGGCCTGCTTTGCGGCCTCTTCATCCCGCTGATCATTCCAGCCATCAAATCCATTGGGAATGATTCCATCGAGGACAATGTACTGCGCGGTTGCCGAAGGGTGGAATTGAATCATCTGACCCTGGTGCGCCTCCACCTGGGAATCGTTCGAGTCGCCTCGAACCTGCACGTCTCCATCAATCACTGCGAGCGCAGCTGGAGCGGGGGTCAGGTCCACACGAAATGTGCTGTCGACCTTGGGATGGACCGTACCCTGATCTAACAGAACGGTGTAGAGTGCTTTGCCATCGTTGCGTAGCTCGTAATACACCAGGCCAGAACGCTGTTTCAGTGCGGTATCCGGGTTTCCATTCGCTGCGCTACCGAGCGTTTCGATGCCCAGAGAACTGCTGGGAGTCAGCCGGGCGATGCTGCCGTCTTCAAATTCGATCTCGGCCCGCCCGTCTGCACCGGTTTCGATGCGCGATCCCTGAGGGATGGGCATGTTCACTATGGCTTTAGCAAACTCCACCTGATCGCCGCGAAAAATCTGCACCGTGCCTTCCACATCGCTCAGGCGGGCAACGCGGGCGCTTGCCTGGTCCTCGTCGACTGGCCCATTTGCAACCGGAGCCGATGACTGTACCTGGTTTGCCGCCTGTGTCGTGGCGGAATCGTTTACGGCAGCCGATGAGACGTGCCCAGCACAGGGAAACAGCAACAGGCTGGCGGCAAAAGCCAGCACAGCCACACCCATCATTCGCCTGGATACACGGAACGGGCGGATTTTCATTGGGAATCGGCTCGCTAACCGCATGCCTTTCAGTTGAAACTTATCCATAACGCGCTCTCGCCCACCTTATTGGAACACGCAATTAGTGCTTTCGTTGCGACTTAATTCACCGTCTTTTGCGTTCAATGAAAGGCCGTTGCATCGAAGCTCCCTGAGCCAATTCTGTTTGGACGTGGTGAATATGACAAATGCCGACGGCCAGCGCGTCGGAAGCATCGGTTGGTTCCGGAGGTTCCGACAACCGTAGCAGCCGTGTCACCATGAACTGCACCTGCTCTTTGTCTGCCCTGCCGTAGCCGCAAACGGCAGACTTGACGGACAGAGGCGAATACTCCGCGATTACCAGTTTGCAGTTGGCCGCTGCCAGCAGGACAACGCCACGGACCTGGCCCAGCTTTAGCGCGGTCTGCGAATTGACGGCATGAAACACTTCTTCCACCGCGACCACATCCGGCTGATGCTCGCTAACTAACTCCAGAAGACGGCTGAACACAATGGTCAGCCGATGCGGGAGGCTATCGTGCGTGGAGAGATGGATTGCGCCATGGGCAACGGATCGCAATTCGCCCGTTTGGTCCGTGTCTACAATCCCGTAGCCGGTCCATACCGTGCCGCAATCGATTCCGAGGACACGCATCGGATTCCTTTCAGATTCAGCCTCGACCTGCTAGCGAGAAATGCCTTCCAGGGGCGATGCCGGAGTTCATCGGCACAGCATCTGCTCCCAGTTCCATACTCCCAGTTCGATAGCAAAATACCGCATCCGATGCCATTCCAACACCAGCCGATGAAGCGTTTTGCAACCACAATATCATCCAACGTATAGGGCAAAACAGGTAAGCAGCCGTGATTGAAAGGCGTTGCCAGCAATCACACGTGCGTCCATGTTTCCTATTGTAGTCGGTTCCCCTGGCGCTTCACCGGAGTCGTTCCGCGGGGCCAGAAAGCGCCATATACGAGCATCGCCCACCAATTCCCGACAATTCCCTTGACAGACTCGATCGCATACCTGATCGTACGGATGTTACTCTGTTGCCCATGTATTCAGGAGACGTCATGATCATCCGTAAAAAATTACTCTCTTACTCCTTATCCACGATCCTCGCATGTTCGCTTCTTAGCGGAGTTGGATTTGCGGCTCACAAAAAGAAGAAGAAACAGACCGCGACAGCCACTTCAACAGCAGCGGCCACAACAACGAAGGCATCCGCCAAAACCACGGCAGAAGATGCCAGCAACAAAAGCAAACGAACTTCTAGAAAAGCACAAAAAACGGCCGCGTCCACTGAAGCGGGAGCCCCGGTTTCGGCCCCAGCCGCAAAGAGCGAAGAGCCAAAAACAATGAGCCATAGAGCGCAGCCTGCGGCGGCCTCGACGGCCAGTTCCAGCGATATCGCGAATGCAAAGTCCAAAGGAATGGTATGGGTCAATACTGAATCGAAGGTGTATCACTCCGACGGAAAGTATTATGGCAATACCAAGCATGGAAAATTCATGACAGCGGCAGACGCACAAAAGGCAGGGTATAAAGCAGCGAAACGATGATCTGAAAATATCGCCTGTTGTAGATACAACGGCCCGGTGTCTCCAATAAGACATCGGGCCGTTGCCGGTGAGTGGTTGGATTGACCGGAGGCATCCCCGCAGGTGGGCCTCGACGATGTTGGTGCGACCGTCAGGACTGGCGTTGGACGCCTAAGCCCCAGTCACCTCACGTGATGTGCTACAACTTCCTTCAATATTGTTCATTCTTTGGATCGCCCTCCTTTCCCGTGTACGGTTACTATCGCGCGTACCGCGCGTGGAGTCAAGGTTCCGTTAGGGGTTGCAACGAGCCCGGACAAGCCGTTACGACGCAATTCACTTCTATTCCCATTTAGGGTTCCCCCTTCGTGGTTTCGGAGAATATTCCCCACCCTGTTGCACTTTTCTGGTGCAATAGAGACTGCCAGCCATCGTGATATGCAGCGCAGTCTCCTTTGTGCATCTCAC
>JBDTBI010000060.1:0-3796 GCA_039924215.1 Acidobacteriaceae bacterium | reverse complement strand
GTGGCCATCCAGCAGGGCATTCTGCAAATCACGGGGTAGAATTCGCCGTCCGTTCCGGATCCGCGGCGCGAACACTCTTCCGAATAGGCCATTTGGACTATGCGTGCCCCCGCGACTGCCAGTTACGATCACAATGTCGAACATGGAGATTTTGTGGACAAGCCACTTCCGGGTTTGAACCGCCGGCGGTTCCTTCAACTCGGTGCTGCCGGTTTAGCTGACCTTCGCGCCAAAAGTTTCGCATCATCCGTTCCGTTGGAAGGAACGCGCGGAGAATATCGAAATGTCGCAAAGCCCGTGATCGAGGTGTTCAAGAATCGTGCGCCTCTCGCCGCAAGCGCTTTCTATCCGCTTCCGTTGGGTTCGATCAAGCCCGCCGGATGGCTGCGAAGTCAGCTTGAAATCCAGGCGAAAGGCCTCAGCGGGCATCTTGGTGAAACCTGGCCCGACGCGGGTCCCAATAGCGGCTGGCTCGGCGGCACGGGTGAGAGCTGGGAGCGCGGTCCGTACTATATGGATGGCCTCGTCCCGCTCGCCTATCTGCTCGATGACACCCGGCTAAAAACGATAGCGCAGAGATTCATGGACTGGACCTTGGACAACGCCCAGCCGGACGGCATGTTCGGTCCGAAGTCGAACGACGACTGGTGGCCGCGCATGGTAATGCTCAAAGCGCTGGCACAGTATCAGGAAGCAACCGGCGACGCGCGTGTCATTCCCGTCATGGCGCGCTATTTCGCATATCAACTCAAAGCACTTCCATCGCGGCCCTTGCGGGATTGGGGTCGGTATCGCTGGCAGGACGAAGCCCTCTCGGCAATCTGGCTTTACAACCGCACGGGCAACCCTGAACTTCTTGAACTTGTTAAGCTGATGCATCAGCAAGGATACGACTGGCAGGCACAATTTTTGGACTTCAAGTACACGCAACGGACCACACCGCAATCGATCGGCTTGACTCCCACCTCGCACCTCACCGACGCCGGCATGCAAACCCACGGTGTCAACAACGCGATGGCAATCAAAATGTCTCCCGTCTGGTCCTTGATCTCAGGCTCGGATGATGACCGCCGCGCCGTGCTGCGCCTGATTGCCGATCTCGACCGGTATCATGGTTTGCCCAACGGAGTCTTTTCGGCGGATGAGCACTTGGCCGGCCGCAATCCGTCTCAGGGCACCGAACTCTGCACGGTTGTGGAAATCATGTTCTCGCTCGAACAGTCGCTTGCGATTCTGGGAGACCCGGCACTCGGGGACCGACTGGAGCGGGTCGCCTTCAACGCGCTCCCTGGCGCATTCACAGATGATATGTGGGCCCACCAATATAATCAGGAGCCCAACCAGATTATCGTTGGGCGGCACACCAAGCCGTGGACGACTGACGGTCCCGAATCGAATCTCTACGGTCTGGACCCCAACTTCGGTTGTTGCACCGCGAATTACCACCAGGGCTGGCCGAAGTTCGCATCGAGCCTTTTCATGCTTTCCTCTGATGATGGTCTGGTTGTCACCGCCTACGCCCCATGTGAGGTGCGCACGAATATTCGGAACACAGCCGTTCATGTCGTGGAAGAATCAAACTATCCCTTCCGCGGAACCGTTAGCCTTACGGTCAATCCGGAATCGCCGGTCTTTTTCCCGCTCTTGCTGCGGATTCCCGCCTGGGCGGCGGGCGGGCGCCTCAGCGTGAACGGCAAACCGGAGCAAGCGCCCCGACCCGGGACCTTCGCACGCGTCGAGCGTGTCTGGAAGCGTGGCGATCTGATTGAAATCGAATTTCCGCTCGCTCCGCGCGCCTCGCGCTGGTACAACGGCTCGATCGCGCTGGAACGTGGTCCGTTGGTGTTTTCCTATGGAATTGGGGAAGATTGGCTCAAACTGCGTGACCGCGGCCTGACCGCCGATTGGCAGGTCTATCCCACGACGCAATGGAACTATGCCCTCTCTCTGAGCCCTGAAAATGCCGGTCAGGAGCTTTCCGTTACCGAGTCCACCGTCGGCGACGAACCTTTCACCGCGAAAGGAGCGCCGGTCAAGCTTCATGCGAAGGCGCGCAAACTGCCGACATGGTTGGGTGTCGATGGGATGGCGGATCCAGTCCCTCAAAGCCCCGTCTCAAGCGATCAGCCGGAGGAACCCTTAACCCTCATCCCTTACGCTGCCGCCAAGCTGCGGATCACTGCATTTCCTCAATTGGAGATCTAGCTTCCGAATCGCTCCCACTTCTCCTCGAAAGAAGGCACCTTGCGATGAACCGGTTTGTGCGCTGCGGGTCAATTCTTTTCATTGTTGTTTTGCTCTTCTGCAATGGAGTCGGCGGACAGGATACCGCCTACCCAGCAAAGGACGCGCAAATTCCCGGTCCCGCATCGCCTGCTGATTCGCGCACATGGCTGGCCGATCTCCAGCACTGGCGCGCCGAGCGCCTGGTCCGCATGGGCCACAACGATGCGAATTACGCCCGGCCTGAATTCAAATGGACACAGCACAATTTTCTCAGTGTGCAGATGATGGTCGAAGAGCGTGATTTCTACGATCCCGCGAGCGGCGTATACACCGTGGACAAGTACCTCGATGACCTGAACAAAGAATTCGGCGGCGTAGACAGCGTTCTCGTCTGGGACACCTACCCAGACCTGGGCGTGGACAACCGTAATCAGTTTGATCGCCTGCGCGATCTTCCCGGCGGCATCGCCGGAGTCAGAAAAATGGTCGCGGACTTTCATCGACGCGGGGTGAAGATCCTGTTTCCTGAAACCCCCTGGGATATGGGCACGCGCGATGAAGGCGCGCCCGATTGGGCAGCCCAGGCGAAACTGATGGCCGAGGTAGGAGCAGATGGCTTGCTCGGCGATACGATTGACGGCGTTCCACGCGCGTTTCTCGCGGCATCTGAAAAAGCGGGGCGCCCGCTCGTTCTGCAACCCGAGGGGTTGCCTTCGGACGAAGCGCTGGCGTGGAACGAAATGACATGGGGCTATTGGAGCTATCCTTTCGTCCCCATGATCAGCCGCTACAAATGGCTGGAGCACCGCCACATGCCGATCGTCACCAGTGGCGGACGCCATCATATCGCCGGAATTCAGGCTGCATTCTTCAACGGCGTGGGCTATGCCGATCAGGAGGATGTGATCGGCATTCACAATGGTTTTACGCAACGCGAAATTGAAGCGCTTCGCCGTGTGCTGGCAATTGAGCGTGCGAATGCCGATCTTTTGGTAAGCCGCACATGGGAGCCATACGCTTCTACGCTGCAATACGGAGTCTTCGCGAGCAAGTTTTCGAACAAAGATCAGACCCTCTGGACCATCATCAACCGCAATTCTTACGACGTCCACGGCCGTCAGCTCACGCTTCCCTATACTTCCGGCACCCGCTACTTCGACTTGTGGCGCGGAGTCGAACTTGTCCCGCAAATCTCCAGCGCTCACACCCCGACAGCCGCGCTCAGCTTCGACATGGGAGCACTTGGCTTTGGAGCGGTGCTGGCTATTCGCGGTAAGGCGGCTCCAAAAGCTCTCGATGCTCTACTGGCGCGGATGCGGGTGTTATCCCGGACGAAATTTGAGAACTTTTCTGACCAATGGAAGCCACTGCGGCAACACATGGTCGAAATCCCCAGAACCACGCCAGCCAAGGCGTCCCCTCCAGGCATGGTGCTCATCCCGGGTGGAAAATTTGATTTCAAGGTGCAGGGTGTATCCGTAGCGGGAGGAAATCAGCCGGGCGTGGACGTGCAGTATCCTTGGGAAGACTCGCCGCGCCGCTACCACAATCACGTTCTCTCCATCCAGCC
>JBDTBI010000059.1:0-4486 GCA_039924215.1 Acidobacteriaceae bacterium | reverse complement strand
CGTGGCTGGAAAAGCCTGCGCTCTACTATTGGCGCGCGATGTTCGCCTTTAAGGATTTTGGCGTCCACGACTGGTCGGCGCGACTGCCTTCGGCCGAATTCGCATTCATTCTGATTGTTCTGATCTACCTGCATATGCGCCGTTTTCGTCCGGGCGGCCAGCTAGATGCAGCGTTGATTACGGCTTCCTGCGCTGCGATCATTGGATTTGCACGCGGCGCTTCGACGGACATGCAACTGGCCGCGCCGTTTTGCATCGGCATGCTGGGTTGGTATGCCTGGTACGAAACCGACAGGAAATTCTGGCTTTTCGATCTGTACTTTTTTGGCGGGGCAGCCACTCTTGCCAAAGGACCCGTCGCGCCTTTTCTGGCCTTTTGCATCATTTTTTTATTTGCCGCCCTGCGCAAAGAATGGTCGCTGCTGCGCCGCACCATCTGGCTGCCTGGCATCATCCTTTACCTGGCGATGGTGTTGCCATGGTTCATTGCGGTACAGCATCGCAACCCGGAATTTATACGCGTGTTTTTTCTGCAGCACAATCTGGAGCGTTTCGCTACGGACCGCTTCCGACATGCGCAAGTCATCTGGTACTACATTCCCGTAATGGCGCTGGCTTTAATGCCATGGCTTGGCCTGGCCTTACGCGCGCTGTGGGACGCGGTAAAGAATTCCATCGATGAATGGAAGGTCCGTCGCAATCCAGATCGCTATATCGGCAATCCCCGGACCGGCGACGCATTTCCTGAGTTTCTTGTCCTGTGGGCCCTGTTCCCCGTGGTCTTCTTCAGTTTTTCGCAGTCGAAGCTGCCGGGATACATTCTTCCCTCTGTGCCTCCCCTCACCATCCTGTGCGGCGATTATCTGAATCGCATTCGAAAGCGGGCACTGGACGTGCCCATGTTGATAATCCATGCGATCGTCGTCGGCATCCTGGTGGGAGGGGCGCTGATGCTTCCTCAAATCCTGATCCATCCAGAGCATTGGCCGCCGCTGCGGGTGATTTTGGTAGCCGTAACGGAAGGCATCGCGGTCGCTGTAGCGATCCTGATAGTGGTGATGCGGTTCGGCACGACGCGCCTGCTTATGGCGACTCTGGTCCCTGTGGCGCTAATTCTTGTTTTCCTTTTGGGCACGCACAATGGCGTACTGCTGGACCAGAAATACTCCGCCCGTACGCTGGCGCACGAGCTGACCAGGATTCCGGATGCGCCGCATGAGGTGGCGGTGTTCCAAGCCCGTCGCGATATGCAATATGGCCTGGGGTTCTACCTGAATGAGCGTGTGCCGAACTACGAGGAATCTGGAATTCCGGCAAAGGCGCATTTGCTGGTCGCACAAGATTACGCCAATCCGAAAGAAGAAAAGCAATCGCTGTCTGAGCTGAAAAAATTGCTGAATGGACGCGAGTATGAGCCGTTGTTCCGTTATGGTCCTCAGGACCTGACGGTCTATCGAGTCGGCCCCGAGACTCCATAAGATTTGAACACTATCTGCGATCTTTTCCACGCGCGGCAGGATGCCTGTTGCTATACCCCCGGCAAAACATCGCCCATTTCCGGGCCTATGGACTTTCGATTTCGGCTGCAATACCGTACACTCGCGCAATACGGTTGGTATGGCAGCTGACTCGACACGAATCCGTGCCCCACGGTTCGTATGTGAACTCGACCATGACTTCGGCGCTGCAACTCGAATTTCTCGACCTGCGTCATTTCTCCGCCCAGCACCTGCATCCCCTGCTGGATGAGGAGAGTGCGATGTGGAGCCAGCGTCTGCGCTGGGACTATCGCAACTCGGCCAGTCTGGTGCTGCAATATATTGACTCTCACCTGTTGAGCGGTTATGCTGCCCTGGACCAGGGCCGGATCTGCGGGTATATCTTCTGCATTTACGAAAACAATAAGGCGGTGATCGGAGACGTGTTTGCCTCGCGCCAAAGCCTGGGCGAAGATGCCGCGGCAGCGGTTGAGTCGCAATTGATCGATCACATGCTGGAAACCCTGCAGCATACCCCCAATTTGAACCGCGTCGAATCGCAGCTTTTACTGCATCCGCACGACCTGCATCGCGAACCCTTTGCGCGGGCTGGTTTTCGCCTGTTTCCGCGTCTATTTATGGAACTGGATCTCAACCGGCCAGATGCCGAACCGACATCTCGAATTCCCCGTCCCGGTGAAATGGACGGGCCCGGCGGCGGACGATACCGCCTGTGGAGAGAATCCGATTTCGACATGTCCTCGAGAGTGATTACCGCCGCTTACGCAGGACATATCGACAGCGAAATCAACGATCAATATTTGTCCCTGGGCGGGGCGCAGCGCTTTCTGCATAACATTGTGCGATTCCCAGGATGCGGGATTTTTGAGGAACAGGCATCCTGGCTGCTGGCCGCGCCGAACAATGAACGATTGCTGGGTCTGCTGCTCTGCTCCCGTGTCAGCGCTGGTGTCGGCCATGTGACGCAGGTATGCGTGGTGCCGGAATTTCAACGCCAGGGAGTCGGGGAGGAACTGCTGAATCTTTCCGCAGCTTCGCTACAGGCAGGCGGATGCAATACAGTCACACTGACAGTGACGGAGCAGAACACAAACGCCGTCGCGCTCTATCGACGCCTTGGCTACCGTGTGCAGCACCGGTTCGATGCCATGTTGTGGGAAAAGCGGATGAGGTAGCCTACACGTCGCGTTGCGAAGGCGAATTCAGCGCGTTCAATGCTTGATCAGCCACATCAACCAACTGGCTGCGATGGTCCCTACGACAAACAAACAAAAGCAGTACACTCCGTAGCGCACCATGGTGCGCGTCTCCGAGCGTTGTGTAATGCCAAAAACAACGGAGGCGAATAAAGCAAACAACAGCACCGCGGTGAAGTGAGAAGGCATGAACAACATCTAGCGTTTTCTCCCCAGCCGAAGGCTATGCGCATCGACAGCGGCAATAAAGTTCAGCAGCCCCGCGACAACGATGAATTTGGTGCCGTAATCCTGAGTGACGACCTGTACGATATTTTGACCCCATCCAGACAGCAAGGACAAAATAAACAGACCGCCATTGCCCAGGTCGCCGACAAATCCCAGCATGTCGAGCACGTCGCCCGTATTGGGAGCGTACACCTGGCCACGCATAGCAAGGCCCAGAGCAAACATGCATACGATGGAGACGAAGAGAAGAACCGCTCGAATCCAGCGACCCTGCAACAAGTGGCCGAGTCCGGGGACAAGCCAACCGGCAACCAGGACAACCCCAGCTGAGACCTGTTTCTTCTGGCCGGCCTTGGGCTGCGTGGGGCCTTCTTTCGCGGTAACTTTCGTCGTGGACATCTTCAACGAATATATCAGTTTGCTGCTGTATGTTTGTTCGGACGCTGCCAGGTTCGCGGCTGGGAATCTCTAAATGCGAACCAAATCCTGCTGCACGCGACCGGTGACCTTCGCTTCTCCTGGACGCGTCATCATGTTGATTTCGCTACGCACACCAAACTCCGGCAGATAAATCCCAGGCTCTACGGAAAAGCAGGTGTTCGGCAGGATCAGGCGCTCATCATGGGTCTCAAAATTGTCCAGATGCGCACCGCTACCGTGGATTTCCGTGGCGATATTGTGGCCGGTGCGATGAGTAAAATACTCGTCGAATCCGGCTGCGCGGATCACGTTACGGGCTGCGTCATCCGCCTGCCAGCCAGCGATGGGCTCGTCGTGTGCGAAGGCGCGTTCGATGAGCTGAATGGTGGCATCACGAGCCGCCACAACTGTGCCGAAGACCTGTTGCTCGCGTGGGCTAGGTTCCCTGCCCACTACGCCGGTCCAGGTAATGTCATAGAAGACCGTTCCCGGTCGATTTTTGCGCGCCCAGATATCGATCAGGACAAAATCCCCCAGAGCGATGGGCTGCGTCCGCTCCGCAGTCGGCTGATAGTGGGAATCGGAGCTGTTGCGGTTGACGGAAACATTGGGCCCGCTGTCCCACGCCAGGTCTTCTCGACGCGTGGCCTCTTGAAACCAGTTGACCATGGCAAACTCCGACGCGCCACCGGCACGCACGCGCCGGCCCATTTCACCAAAGCCTTCCGAAAGGATCGAATCGAGCGCCCGTTGCGCCGCGTAGTGGCTAGCGATCTGCTGTTCGGTCAGAACTGCTTCAAAGTGGCTGACCAGATCGGCGGAACTGACGATTTCCTTGCCCAGGCTGCGCAGCATCTCCACTGTGCCCGCATCGACCATCGAAACATACATGATTGCGTTGCGCGGCGAGTATTGCATGGCCAGGCGAGTGTGGTTCGCAAGCATTGCGGCCAACTGCGCTTCCAGTTCCTGCCATGTGGAATACACGGCCCTGGAGCCGGGTAGCGGATCGAGCCTTCCCTGCTCAATGCGATGCACCAGCTTCTTCGGTTCACCCATGGCCGGAATCAAATAGTACCAGCGTCGTGTGACATGGAGGGAGTCGCTGAGACCAAGAATGCGATAGGCCAGCGGATCGCGGTG
>JBDTBI010000058.1:0-3341 GCA_039924215.1 Acidobacteriaceae bacterium | reverse complement strand
AAATTCTGGATCGCCTGGCTGCGAATCTCTTTGGGAGACAGTGTGCGCGGTGCCTGCCGCAGCACCGGGTCTCCCGTGGTACAGATCTTTAGGAGCACTTGTAGACACCCTCTTTTCTCTTCGACTTTTGATCGTGATTTGCCTGGAAGGTGCCGCGAATCGGGCCGCAAAACATTACCTATGCCTATGCTACAATTTAGCTGCTTTCAGGAGTGGAGCTCCGCCAAGTGATCAGGATCCAACCTTCTCGAATGTCTATGGCCATGCGTCCCCCAGTCGGTCCTAGGCCAGCTTCAGAAGTCTGAGTTTCCCTCCCGCTCAACCTTCATTCTGGCAGCCGCCTGGGGGTTCTTGCCGCGGCAAACTTCTTCCAGAAACTTATTTGTATCAGCCCTTCAATGGAGACCGCGTTTGAGCTCACCCGATTTGAACATTTCCACAGTCGCAATCCACGGTGGACGGACGCTGGATTCCCATGCCAGCTCGATCCTCTTTCCTCTGTACCAGACCGGCACGTTTGTTCACGATGCGGTGGGGGTGGATAAGGGATTCAGTTACTCGCGGGTATCCAATCCCACGGTCGACGCTTTGGAAAAGGCGATCGGCGCACTGGAAGGCACCCCTCCGGCCGTCTGCTTTCGCAGCGGTATGGCGGCGACCTCCACGCTTTTTCTGTCCGTGCTGAAGTCGGGTGATCACGTCGTGCTGACCGACGTTGTGTATGGCGGCACCATGCGCTTGTTTCGCGAGGTGCTGGACCATCTCGGCATTACTGCATCCTTTGTGGATAGTTCCGATCCGGCGAATGTTGAAGCTGCGATCACGCCTGCAACGCGCATCGTGTTTATTGAGACGCCGGGCAATCCCACGCTGAAGCTGGCGGATATTGAGGCGATCGCCCAGATTACCAAGCGTCACTCGATTCTGCTGGCTGTCGATAACACGTTTCTGACGCCGATTCTGCAGAAGGTGTTTCAACTGGGCGCGGACATTTCTCTGCTCTCGACGACAAAGTATATCGACGGCCATAATGCGACCGTTGGTGGTTCGCTGGCCACGCGGGATGAGACACTGTTGGAGCGATTTCGGCTGATTCGCAAGACCATCGGCACGACTCAGGCGCCGTTCGAGGCTTGGCTCACGCTGCAAGGGATGAAAACCCTGCCAGCACGCCTGAAGCTGCATTGCGAAAACGCGCAGATGATTGCGGAATGGCTCGAGAGCAATCCAGCCGTCGAGCGCATCTACTTTCCTGGACTGGATTCGTACCCGCAAAAGGCTTTGGCTGACAAGCAGCAAGGTGCGGCCGGCGGGATGATCGCGTTTGAGTTGAAGGCCGGCTTCGATGCAACCATCCGAATGCTGAACAGTGTGCAGTTATGTTCCCGTGCGGAAAGCCTGGGGGGCCTGGAAACGCTCATCACGCATCCATCCTCGACAACACATGCGGACCTGGATCCAGAACTGCGGCGCAGTCTTGGCATTGTGGATGGATTGGTTCGACTCTCCGTTGGACTGGAAGGTCCGGAAGACATCATTCGCGACCTGGAGCAGGCGTTTGTGGCAGGAGGCTGTTATTCCGCCAAAGCAGATGGAGTTGGCCGTGAAGCTCGCTAGCCGCCTGGTCCATTTTGATCCCGCACCAGGAGATCCCTTGCACCCTATTTCTACGCCTATTTATCAAACGGCAACGTTTGAGCAGGAGCGTGTTGACCAGCCCGGTGAATACGACTATTCGCGCAGTGGCAATCCGACGCGCGCCGTGCTGGAGAAGCACATTGCATCGCTGGAAAATGGGACCCATGGGTATTGTTTTTCGAGCGGCATGGCGGCCATCACCACGGCGACTAAACTGTTGCAGCACGGCGATGAGATTCTCGCTGACACGGATCTATATGGCGGCACCTGCCGCTTGTTCACAAGGGTGCTGCCTCGCACCGGCATCGTGGCCCACTATGCAGATGCGTCGGACCTGGAGAATTTTGAGCGGCAGATCACTCCCACTACAAAAATGGTGTATGTCGAGTCACCGACGAATCCATTGTTGCGCGTGATTGATCTTCGCCGGGCTGCTGCACTCGCCCATGCCCATGGAGCACTGCTGTGCGTGGACAACAGTACCATGTCGCCCTACCTGCAGAACCCGCTCGATCTGGGTGCGGACATCGTCCTGCATTCGGCGACGAAATTTCTGGGCGGCCACCATGATGTGACCGCGGGAATGATCGTCGTCAAGGACAAGACGCTCGCCGAGCAGATTTATTTTGTGCAAAACGCCGAGGGTAACGCGCTGGGGCCGTTCGATTGTTATCTGGTGTTGCGTGGAATGAAGACGTTGAAGCTGAGGATGGATTGCCAGCAGCGCAACGCGCAGACCATTGCAGAATATCTGGCCAACCATAAGTCGATCCAGCACGTGTACTATCCGGGATTAAAAAACAGTCCTGGCTATGAGCTGCATCGTTCGCAGGCGCGTGGGGCTGGATCTGTGCTGAGCTTTACGACCGGTTCTATTGCGCTGTCCAAAGCCATTGCGGAAAATGCAGACCTCTTTCGCATCACGGTCAGTTTTGGCAGCGTCAATTCTTCCATCAGCCTGCCGGGCAGCATGTCGCATGCCAGCGTTCCGCCGGAAGTGATGGCGCAGCGCGATCTGCCGAACGATCTGGTGCGGCTCTCCATTGGAATTGAAGATGAGGAAGATTTGCTCGCCGATCTTGACCGCGCGATCCAGGTCAAGAGCTGAACTGTGCTGGCAGCGGTGTTCTCTATAGCCCGCTCCCAAACAGGCTTGAGACTTCCGCAAACGTCGGCATGGAAGGTTGCGCGCCCACCCGTGTAACAGAAATCGACGCTGCGGTTACAGCGAACCGCGCGCTTTCCTCGAGAGATTTGCCCAGCATCAGCCCCACCGCGAAGGCTCCGTTGAACGCATCGCCGGCTGCAGTCGTGTCGAGGACTTCGACGGGCATGGCCTTCACTTCTCGCTCAATATCTCCGGCTGCCAAATACGCCCCGCGCGCCCCCAATTTGAGCAGGATGCCCGCGGGACCCTGGGACAGGAGGGAACGCGCCGTCTCCTGCAGCACTCGCACATCCGAGGCCTTACTGCTCGCGTCGTTTCGATGAACAGCATCGTTCTGATGGGCGGACTCGTTCCGACCAGAAGAGACATAGAACTTCGCCTCGGTCTCATTCGGAGTGAACCAACGGACGCGACTCAGCAGATTCGCGGATAATGCCCGCGCTGGCGCCGGGTCCAGCATCAGCGGAATCTGCTCTTGAGAACATATCTCGGCCAGGCGCTCCACGGATTCGAGGGGGATTTCCAGTTGCGCCAG
>JBDTBI010000057.1:0-2707 GCA_039924215.1 Acidobacteriaceae bacterium | reverse complement strand
TTCTGCGCGGCTTCAACGATTGGCTGCCAAGCCTCTGGATTGGATTTCAATTCGGCAACGTAACGGCGGCGGAACTCATTCCACTTTTCCGGATCGTGGCTGAACCATTTTCGTAGCTCCGTGCTGGGGGCGACATCCTTGAGCCAATCGTCGATCTTGAGTGAGGTCTTCTTCACTCCTCTGGGCCACAGGCGCTCGACTAAGAGCCGCATACCGTCGTGGCTGCCCGGAGGATCATATGCGCGTTGCAGTTGAATCATGGAACGCCCTTTCAGCCCGGTTGGCCAGCAACAGCGGCCGCGGAGGCGATTCCCACTACAGTGGCGGGTTCGGAAACATCGTGAGAAGACTTGCGCACTTCAATTTTTCCATTGCGTATCCGCGCCTGCATGCAGGGTTGCGGATGCACTGCGGGGCCTTGGAGGACGCGGCCATCCGCGAGAGCAAATCGGGACGCATGCCATGGGCACTCGATGGCGTCGCCGACCAGCTTACCCTCTGAAAGCGGCGCGCCGAAGTGAGAACAGGTTTCTGCCAAAGCGAAGACGCAATCGTTGCGGCGAACCAGCAGAATCGGCACACCTTGATGCTCGGCGCGGGTTGGCTTTTCCTGTTCCAGTCCCGACTCTTCCATCACCGGCGACCACATTTCGGGAAACGTCTCGCCGCTGGTGCGGTCCACGCCCACGCGATGTTTGTACACCATATCTCCACCGAGCTTGGCGGCGACCATCATGACGGAAAAGCCTAACGCGGCGTAGATGCGCCCCTGCGTGCGCAGCTTTTTTCTGCGATAGACAAACGAACTGGCATACAGCGCCGTGGCACTCAGGTTCAGCAGTCCGTGGAGCAGACCCACGCGACGGGCCGGCGGATCGACATCCGACCAATCGACGATGCCTGTAAGAGCGGCTCCCACCGCACCGGCCAGACCAATGGCAATCGAGGTGTCCGCGGCGGCGGCATATTCGCGACTGGATTTGACGCAATCCAGGCTATCGAAAACAAGTGCGACCGTCCATGCACCAATTGGAATATCCGTGAGGACGACATGCAGCGGTTCGCCGAGCCAGACGCCATTCAGGAAATTTCGGATGGTCTGCGCGGTCTCCGATCCACCGCCATACAGTGCCGTATCAACACACTTCTGCAATTTCTCTTCGATTGGCGTCAACTTGTTGGACAGATATTCGATTGCCATGGAATCTCCTGCGAACCTCTAAATGTGGGATGACCGATGCCCGAGCGGTGTTGTCCAGGGACATGCGACTGGAGAAGGCGTGCCGGGACTGTCTTCCGCTGGTATTGTAAGCCACCGGATCACAATTTCCATTCCACGTTCCAGTGGACGAAGTGGCGCAAATTCCAGGTTGTGGCAATCAAAGCCAGCAGCAACACAAAGCTAAGGATTACAACCGATGGCCAGAATTCCCAGCGACGGATGTGGACCAACCGCTCCATGTACCAGAAATACGCAATCCATACGAACAGCCAGTTGCGCGCGCGGCTGCGGTCGGCCCGGAGCGCGACGGCAAGAGCAAATATCAGGAAGAGGAAATCGTAAATCTGATGCTTGAAGCAGAGCAGACTGGCCGCCATCAGGCAGGCCAGCAGAATGCGTCCGTCCACCCTTTGGACCCCTTGGCTGCGTATAAAAAAATATGCGGCCATAGCCAACGCGAGAACGACTCCGCAGATATACGGGAGGTACAAGGCCCATCCCGCCTGATGGGAAAGATAAAAAGCGTCTGGCACGGCTTGAAATAATGGCGGACGACGCAGCGCCATTTCGCTGATCGCCATGATGTTGCTCAGTCCCGGAGAAACATTGTTCGTCGCAGCATGGAATGGCTCCAGCAGCAGCGTCCAGAACGGCGTGCGCAGCCACACGTAGACAAACAGAAAGCCTGCCAATGGAGGCAGCAGAGAAAAGAACAGCAGGCGCCAGCGGCGGCCAAACAGAAGAAATGCAGCCAGCACCGGCGGAACACTGTATTTGGCCCAGGCAACGCCGAGCAACAGGCCACGTCCCGATGCCGACACTGTAACGGCCCAGAGCGCCAGCGCAGCCAGAACCAAGGCCGTAACCTGACCGTTGCCGATGGTTACACGCGCGGGTGTGCCGATCAGCACCAGCAACGTCAACAGCCATGCCTTGCGGCCCTCCAGCCGATACAGCCGCGCGACGCACGCGCAGCTCAACAGGATCAGCAGCAAATTAAGAACGGCCCAGAGGAGCCTGGCGGGCGGCAACGCCATGTACCCGAAGGGCAACATAATGACGTACAACTCATGCAGATAATTCGGGACCTGGTTCAGCAGGATGCGATGGGAAGGATCGCCAGCCAGATAGATGGCCCAGGGGTCGAGATGCTGCGCCAGCAGTCGTGCCGGACTCCATTGAAAATCGAGAGAGTGCAGCACGCTGTTGCGGATTCCATCGGCTACAGAAATCAATGCGACCAGGGTCCCAAGCCATAACACGGGCTTCGAAAGCAGCCAGTTCAGCCATGGGTCCGGCTGCGGACGAGGCTCGGCGAGGAACTGCGTTCCATTATCAGACGCGTTCACGGATGCCCTTGGCCCATGTTGGGAGTGTACTGAAGGGCAATGCTTTATGAGAGCTGAATGTGAGCCAGTTCCTTGTCCTGCACTGGCTCCGGCGGCAAGCCGGGAAACACTTTGGAGGTCTGCGGGGCGCGCCAGT